>QNDS01000071.1 GCA_003644925.1 Candidatus Fermentibacterota bacterium | reverse complement strand
GCTTGACAGAAAGCACCCGTCAAACCATATATGCTCCCCGGTTGCAGAACCTGCAACCATCATTTTTGTGGGCGAATAACTCAGCTGGCTAGAGTGCCTGCCTTACAAGCAGGATGCCGGGGGTTCAAGTCCCTCTTCGCCCACCAACCCTCTTGAAAGACTCTACAATGAGCTGCATTCAGAATGTAGATGTCATTGTATCAATGCAGAAACTCCATGAATGCTCTGCAATTACCGACATCTCCTGATCAGTTATCCGGACAATGACAGTATAACTGCCATCAATAAGAAGGTTCTGCGGTCTGAACTGAATAATATTCCCATCGCTTACGAATGGATGCAGTTCCTCCCGGAATGTACCGGAGGAATCGGATAGTTCAGCGACAGCTCTCCAGCCGGTCAGGTCGTCACGGAAATCAGCATAAAGCTGCAGAACAGGTCTATGATCGTACACTGTTCCGGATGGATAAACTGAACTGAAAAGCACTGCCGGTCTCAGTGGAACATCAACATCGACATTCCCGGTGGTTTCATTACCAGCTGAATCCGAGAAACAGACTCTCAGCGAAACAGTCTGACCGGAGAGGGGAGCAATATCGATCCTGCAGCTCCAGATCGAATCCTCCCTCATAACCTGCCGGATATGTTCAAGGCTGTCTATGGACGATACAGCTTCAAGTATTCCTGAACCTTCATCTGTACACAAAGCCTCAACCAGCACTTCCATAGCAGCAGAGTCCACAACGACAGAAAGAGAATTGATTTCCGGAGGAATACTATCCAGGCATACATTCCATGTCAGGTGTTCTATCAGTTCTCCATCGCCTCTGAATATCCCCACTGACCCTGTATCGAAAATGGACGAACTGAGAAGAGATTCAAAAGACCATCGATCTCCTGACTTCTCCGGTACGATCACACTATCTCCTGATAACAGATAAATATCTCCGGTTTCCAGTGTATCAGATGAAGTCATGAAACTGAAGCGCTCGGGGAGACTCTGCTGATATCCGGTCGGGGTGAGAGAATACACATCAAGCATACGGGGTTCAAAGGATAGCCCCAGATCGATCATTCCTCCCTCTTCACCAACCTGCCATCCATGCAGGTAGATCCAGTAAGCGGCGGAAGGATCGGGATCTGTAATGAAAATAGTTTCATTGGAAGTTGGTGATGTTGATCTCATTGCAATCTCAGCCATTCCATCAACTATCCTGTTTGCATTGCGATCTGAAAATAGGAAAAGGTCCAGATCAACACCGGATTGATCACTGGTTGTTCCGATTGTCAGGCTTCGCTCTCCGGAGGGAATTCTGAAAGGACCGATTATCCTTTCTGCAGAAAGAGGATCGTCAGGATTGTCCTGCTGAAGCTCGATATCCTGATAGAATTTAATCCAGCTCTGATTATCCTCGCTGCCGGAACACGTGCTGCCGGGAAGGCATGAGGCAGCAACGGGATTCCTGCCTGGAGGTGGCTCTGCAAGCCAGGCGAGAACATCGTAAGACACGTCATCCGTTGCTGTAAATGCTGATTGGGAAAATTCGAATTCGGACCATGTAAAAAAGCTGTTCCTGTTATCAAGGACTGCGTAACAGGTATCGTCTGGCTCAGGTGTGAACGGATATGGCACTGCTCTGCAGTTGAAACCGTTCCTGTAATTTCTGAAGTTCTCCGCATTCATATACACCGGAGAACCGGGAGAAACAGATGTCGACCAGTGAACCCAGCCTGGATTCCGGTACGATTCACTGCCATTCTCATCATCGATCGAATAAAGGGAACGGGAATAGAAAGGTACCGGGAAAAGCCTGCGTGTAACGGACATGTTCAATGACTGATCCCTCTCCGGGAGGAGAATGGACTGCCTCTGAGGAACCCTGCAGGGTACTGTATACCTCAAAGAGTAGGATTTACCTTCAGTGAACGTGATGTTCGTGCTTCCTGCAGACCCGAAGGGTGATATCACATCGATTGTATATCCTCCGTTCGGCTCCCAGCCCAATTGAAAAACAGATGAACCGGATTCATCGGTGTAGTTGAATTCAGAAACTGAATTGGCGTTTTCCCAGTGCGACCTTGCAAGAACCATGGCGCCCTCAACCGGTATCCCTGCAGGATCGGTAACCAGAATATCAACATCGGCGGTACATGTATAACCGGAGTCTTCAGGCATATATCCAGAACCGGCTGGAACAATAGCGCTGAGCGTCACAGGCCACACTTCATTGTCGGGTCCGAAGGCTGTTATTGTCGATATAGTCTTGCCTGTGTGGTTTACCCCTTCACCTGATACCCAGATATTACCGATCCCTGAGATACCATAGTTGATATCCCAATGATTCCATCTACCGTTTTCCGGGTTCAGATACTGGTTCCATTGATGATCCTCGCCCCGGCAACCGACAACGTATGCTGGTATGAAAAAAGTACGGCATAACGCTGTCTGTAAAATGGACTGTTCTCCACAGGAACCGTAAGCCTTTCTATAGATCTCCATTGGATGAAGGTCATTTGTCATGTACCCGAATGTCATCAGACCCCCCGGCTGGGAGTGGGACTGGAAGTTGCATATTCTGACCACTGCTTCCTCGTAAGTACATGCTTCCATCACACGTTCTTCAAGGGTTCTACCCCTCGAACTGTCCGAAGGGATGAATTCCCGCCAGAACAGCTGATCTCCAGACCCGCCGTACAGGCTGTCAGGTTCATGATTCAGCCAGTCACCAAGAGAAATGGAGACAGTATCCCGCTCAGTGCTCCAGTATTCAGTATTAATCCTTGCGGGAATTTCAAACAGTATTCTCGGATGCACCACGAACCGATAGTAGTCGTTCCGCGAAATCGTGATCCAGCCGGTTTCAGTTTTCAGCTCGCATACAGTTTCATCATCGGAATCGAGCAGACGGACATAATCGAGCTTATCTGCCATTTTGTACATCTCCGAAACGTTGACGGAGAACAGATCACTGTCACCGTTCCTGCACATGGCCCGCAGCACTTCTGTAGGCGTATGCGCGATGCAGTAAGCTATCTCGTCACGATGCCCGGGTTCAGCTATCATGATCTCCGCAGAAAATGCGTTAACCTCACGGATACCTGATGGAGTACGAAATACGGAGTGCGAAGGAAAATATCTTGAATAGTAGGATTGAATATCTGAAACCGAGCCATTGGGTTCGAATTTCCAGGAGAACCGTTCTACGTATAGAGGTTCGCCATCAACGGCATCTTCATCAAGCTCGAAGTAGGTCAGCGACCCTCTTGAGTTGCCGACAATAAGCTCTTCAAGACCATCGCCGTTAATATCTGCAAAATCAGGTGTAGAGTATTCTCCAACATCGATATTGCAGAATTCTGAATATGCTGTTGAATCAATCCATACCCCATTGCCATCTCTTGCAAAATATCTTAACTCACCGTTGCCTGATCCAAAAACCAGTCCATCTTTCCAGGCAGCAGGAGCGCCTGAAGGAATTTGAGGAATACTATCGATCCTCTCCCAGTTTCCATCGAACCAGCCTTCGCAACCTGCAAGATAGAAAACGTCCCCCTCCATTGTCCCCGCTATCAGATCGGGAAATTCATCACTATTCACATAAGCAAGGGCCAGGTTTGGATAGGTCCCTGGAACAGGTGAAAGATGGAGAGGAATGAGAGAATCAGAACCTTGCCGGACTTCGCAGAGAATCCCGTTACGTGTTCCACATACAAGTACAGTTTCCCCGCTGAGATCGAGTTCAATGGGAGAAATGTTCAAAAGAGTGTCTATGTTGCACGGTGAATCGGCCGTTTCCCATTCCAGGGACATCATACTCCCGACTGCACTTGCTGTGTATAACTTCAGACCGTTCTGCTGTGTCCCGATTGCTGCAATCAACATGGAATCACCGGAAAGAAATACCGCTGGTGAACTGAATGCCCCGGGATTCATTGGTAATAGAATGCTGGATTGGGAAACAAACGGCATGAAACATGGAGTATCAATAGTACCCCGGTTTCTATAAATGAGGAGGTTCCCCGAATCCGTTCCCACCAGAAGATCCACAAGCCCATCACCCTCCATATCCCCCAGTGCTATACCAGCTGCTCCTGTGATATCAAAACCGTTTGTAACCTGAGAAACTGTATCTTCGAAAAACAGAGTAAGCACACCCTCATCACTGAGAAAAACAGAATCAGGTACACCATCATTATTCAGATCACAGAACTTTCTTGATTCCATGGATCCGGTTATCTCCGTAATCTCTATCCAGTCTGGAGCCAGGAATACTCTTGTTAACATTGTGCGGATATCCGTACTCCATACCAGGTCCTCCAGGCCGTCTCCATTAACATCTGAAAAGGCAGGCAGGGCTGGCATATCGTCGTCAACAGCTTCGTAAAGGAGGTCGGTGAATCTTATCGATAGATCTTCCCTCAACCAATCACCACACAGTTCAATTGCTTCAGCAGCTGAATCGGGAAGCAGATCATTCAACCCGATTATGGGTCCCGGGGCAAGTACAGATACAGTTGTAAAATCACCTGATCCTGAAGAATCGGAGAACACTGACCATGAAAATCCTCCAGGTGGAACCGTGATTACCTGGCTCTCAATGTAAGGCTGCGCTGAGAGTGTGCCAGCGGCAAAAATAAAAACAGAGAATGCAGTAGAAAAGGTAAAAAATGTGCAATATCTGTTAATCACAGAAACTCCTTTAAATGATATTATAATACGAATTTATTATTATCTACTAACCGTAAATTGCTAAATTAGTTGAAGAAGTGTGCTACGTCCCCGGGAGGAGGATGCGGAAGCCTATGTGGCGTGCCCGGTCACCCGGAGCAAGATATTGCACCGCCTCAATTCTAATTTCCTCACCCGGTGACAGCCATGCGCCCCCGCATACCGGTATCACTGAATCCATAGGCGAGTAGGTCCATTCGGCTACATTACCCGCCTGGCATGCAAAACCCGCATTTGTCAGCGGGAATGAATCAACAGGGGCGGTCCATAAGTAACCATCCAAACTTCTGGTCTCCCACTCATCCCCGGCAAGATAATTGGCTGGATTCTCCGCATCCGCAGGCTCTAAAGAGCCCCAGGGATACTGCCCTTCGAAATCCCCTGATACATCCAGCGACGCGGCGTAAGCCCACTCGGACCTTGTAGGAAGCCTTCCTCCAAGTGCTGCCGCAACAGCTACTGCTTCTCTTACGCTTACGTTTACAACAGGATAGTCCGGGTAGTCGAATAGGTAATTGTTCATACCGGGATATTCCGGATCCGGCGGCAATTCAAGACCCTTTTCATCAGCCAGATAGTAATAGAGCCTGTTAGATACTTCGTATCTCCCCAGACGAAAATCTGATATCTCCACGGTATCGCTGGATTCGTTAATAAAGATTCCCCCCTGCACGTAAACAAAGGCGGTATCCTTCGCCATCAACGGCAGGGGATCAGGCCTGAATACCTGTTCTTCATCATCACCGCAGGCCAGGAACAGAGCCATCAGCATCACAGCGAAAACGTATTTCATCAGTCTAGACGGCTTCAGGTTGCTTTTTCCTGAATATGATAGCAACGGGGATAATAACGCAGTAACCGGCTATCAGCATGACAGGGGCTATGGTTATATGTCCACCGCGGAGAAGGAACCATCCTGCGATAATATCAAGCAAACCGGCAGCAAACAGGATATAGTTTATAAGTGTGAATGGAGCAGCGCCCTCTGTACTTTCCGTTTTGTCTGTCTTTTCGGGAGCTGTTTTTTCCTTTTTCGCCATTGAATTCTACCTCCATCGTAACGGATCTATAAATCTGCTGCATGAATTATACTTATACACTACTCCGCAGAGAACTGTCAACATTGGTAACCTGATCGAAAAGCTGTCCCGCTTCCTCCCCTTCTACCGGCATGGTGATCCAGCCCTTCTCCCAGGCCTGCTGCATTGCATCCCCGACAACGAAGAATGAACCTGTTACAACAAGTATATCTGAAGCCCGGGATCTGCCCTTTGCAAGCGCCATACCAATATTGTCCTCCGGGATGGCTTCGATGCCATTCTTCCGGAATTCAGCAGCCAGTGTTTCTGCAGGCAATGACCTCTCGTTAAGCGGTGTAGTCGTTATCACAGGATTGAATATTCCTTTGAGCTGCAGGGTCATCTCCCGCCAGTATTTGTCCTCAAGGAAACCGATCACAGCAGGTACCGGGGTCTGCCAGCCGCTTTTCAGATGCTCTATCAGGAACGAAATAGAACCGGGATTATGAGCAACATCGAACAGAATGGAGGGAGTACCGGAGCGTAGATCTATGCGCCCGGCCCATTTCAGTGTCGAACATGCTTTCTCGAAAGCGCGCGTGACAGGAACCTCATCGTTTCCCGTTACCTGAAGTGCTGCCGCAATGGCCAGCCCTGCGTTGCGCTTCTGGTGTTCCCCCGGCATGGGAGCGCTCGAAGCCGATTCGGGAACTATGCGGTTCAGATTTCCCTCCGTTGCGGCCAGAGCGATGATTTTTTCCACTTCCGGTTTCTGCCTGTAAGCTATAAGCGCTGATCCCGGGGGAGCAATTGCAACCTTCTCTGCTGTTATCAGGGCTTCGGTGGAGCCAAGTATTCTTCTATGTTCTATTTCCACTCCTGTAAAAACGGTGCAGGAGCCTCCCAGAAGCCTCGTTGCATCAAGCCTTCCTCCCAGACCGGCTTCGGCGACTACAAGGTCTACCCCGCTGTTCATGAAATGCCACGCTGACATGACAGTTGTGATCTCGAAGAAAGTCGCGCTGTACTCCTCAATTCTCTCTCTGAACATCTCCACGAATCTTACAACTTCCTCTTCGGGAATCCATTTATTGTTAACAGCGGTTCTTTCCCTGTAGTGAAAAAGATGCGGGGAGGTGATTCTTCCTGTTCTATAGCCGAGGTGCCTTAGAATCTCGGAAAGAAGCGCAGTGGTGCTGCCCTTGCCGTTGGTGCCAACGATATGAACAGTTCTGAATTTCTCCTGAGGGTTCCCTGCGTCCTTCATGAGTCTTCTGACCCGATCAAGGCCGAACTTCATGCCCATTCTGCGCTTGCCGAAGAGGTATTTCTCCGCATCACTGTAATTCAATTGACGCAGCCTCCCGGATAAAGGAAGCAAGGAAGGCTTCCTGTTTCATTCTAACCTTTCCCTGGGACGAAAGAACTTCTTCATGGGTAACCACTGCTTCAGGGGACGCTGCATTGGTTATCAGTGATACAGCTGCCACATCGAATCCCCTTGCAGAAAGAAGAAGTGCTTCAGGTACGGTTGACATGGATACTGTCGAAAAATGATTGTCCTTCAGGAACTTTATCTCTGCGGAGGTTTCGTACGCAGGTCCTGAAACAGAGGCGAAGACCCCTTCGCGCAATTCGGTTCCGGTTCTGCCTGCAGCTTTCCTCGCTGCTTCTCTAAGCCTCTCTGAGTACACTGATCTTCCCACTCTTCCACCCGAACCCTCCGGCACGCATCCTGAGAAATTAACATGATCCCTGAACAGAACTGCGTCACCCGGGCGGAGTTCGGTATCGATCGCTCCTGAAGATGAGGTGAGTATCCATGCTGAAACTCCGAGATCTCCAAGCACACCCGGCAGCAGTGATATCTCGTCTCCCGCATAACCCTGGTAATGATGCCGGCGGCCCAGCATGAACAGGAATCTACCGCAGCTGCTGAACGATATCTTTCCGGGATGCCCCGGAACATCGGCACTCGACTCTCCGAGCAATTCCTCATAACTGATCTGGGCTTCCGCCCCGAATCCCTCAGCAAGCCAAGAGAGCCCGGAGCCAAGAATTACCCCCACGGGTGGAATCACTGAGCACCTTCTGAGAATCTTTTCGGCAATAACTGAAGTATAAATGTCGGGGTGGATTGCTTTCCTGAACTCGATTCCGCTCTCTCCATCAGGGTAGTAATTTTTGATAAGGTGCGTGCGCAAGTAGTTATTTTCAGCATATAGAGCCAGGGCAGGCAGAGAGCTTTCCCGTACTTCAAGGTAAGAAACCGCAGCGCCGAGGCGGCAACCCCACGATTCAGCGGTTCGAAGCAGAAAGGTAGCAAGACCCAGCCTTCTTTTATCTTCATCTGCTGCGAGGTTAACTATATGAAGCCCGTTTACATCTAACTGAGCGGTAATGTATCCAGCAACTCTGCCATCGATTCTTGCAGTCCATGTCCGGAAGGAAGGGGATTCAATACAGGCAATGATGGTTTCAGTATCCCATGGGCAGGGAAATGCTTTATTCTCAATGCTTATGATGCCGGGAATATCACGCGTGGATGCAAGACGGATCTCAGGGTACATTGCTGCTCACTTTTTCATTGAACCCACGCAGGTACACGGGAGCTGGAGGTTCATCGAAACCAGACAGTTCAACCTGCAATGAACCCAGCAGAGCAACAATTGAAGGTCGGGGAGTATCCCAGAGCGGATCAGTTTTTATAACCTTATCGGAAAAAGATATAGCATTCCTGCCGCTTCCAACCGCTACGATCTTATCAAATTCAGCTATCCTTTTCTCAATGGAGGATGCAGTGTAAACACCCGGAGGAACGATCTCAACGGCTCCGAAAGAACTGTTTTCGTAAACAGCTGCATAAACCTCGTCACTTCTCGCAGTTATGCATGAAAGAACAGGGCAATCAGCCGTGACAGATGAAGCCAGAACTCTGAGTGTTTCAACGCTCACTGCGCCTATGCCCCATCCGGTGGACAATCCCTGGGCTGTTGCTATTCCGATGCGAAGCCCTGTGTAGGACCCCGGTCCTGCCGACACCGCTATACCGGCAATTTCTTCCGGCATCACTTCAGCCTGTTTTAGAAGCCTTGCAACACCTGGAAGTACTTTTTCAGAGTGTGTCGCTCTGACCGGAAAACATTCCTCCGCAAGAAGTAATCCATTCTTCATTACCGCAACCCCTCCTGTTGAGGTGGTGGTCTCAATTCCCAGCCAGACTCCTGTCATCGATCTCCACCTCTCTCATTATCGGATTATCGGTAAAACTGATTCTCACGAAGATCCCGGTTTTCAATATGACCGAATCGAGACGCTCAGCCCACTCAACAATTATCGCAGCATCGCTTTGCAGGGCTGCGTGAATTCCGTAGAACTCCATCTCATCAGGAATTCCCTTCAGCCTGTACAGGTCGATGTGATGGATTTCCAGATCGGGGACGAAGTAAACAGCATCCACTATATAGCTTGGGCTTGGAATACAGCCTGAAACCCCCAGTTCTCTGAGAACTGCTCTTGCAAATACAGATTTTCCTGAGCCCAGATCACCGGAAAGAAAAAGCCTGCTGCCGGGTCCCATGCGACAGGCGATTCGGGAGGCGAGCTTCTCCAGAGCAACCTGATCGATCATCTCATACTCTTGGGTTTCAGGATTATACTGGGAACTATCATCTCCTCTAGTGAGACCCCGCCATGCTGGAAAGTATTCCTGAATTTATGCATCTCATCCCTGGGTACATTCTGGAACATCATGAAGTAATCCGATCTCGCAAAGAGATAGCTCTTCGAAGGTGTTTCGTCGGGTAAACCCCAGTCAGCAGGGTTTCTTGCATGAATAACCGCCTTTGGATCAGCCGATAGAGAGTTTCCGAAACGAAATCTTATACTGCCTGATACCCCTCTGCCCTTAATCCTTGTCTCCCTGGATGAAAAGACGGAACCATGATCACTTGTGATTACAACTGTAGCTCCCCTTGCAGCAAGAGTATGGAACAAATCCTTCAGAAAGGAGGACCGGAACCATGTCTCGGCCAGTTTTCTGAAACTTGTTACATCCGGAGCCAGATCCCTGATAAGGTCAAGTTCCGACCTGCCGTGGGTTAGATGATCTATGTAATTGACTATTACCGTCAAGAATCCATCCTTGAGAGATTTAGACAGGGAATGAATCAGCGTTTCTCCCTCTCTTCTGGTGCTTATCTTTGCATATTCCGGCTGGATGCTCCTGCTGCAGCCCAACCTTCGGAGTGCTTCTGTTAGAAAATAATGCTCATGCCTGTTCAATCCGGATTCCCCGTAATTCTCATCCCATTTATGCCGGTAGAACCTCCAGATATCTCTGGGAAGAAGACCCGCGAAAATGGCGTTTCTGCTGTAGGGTGTTGCGGATGGAAGCACGGTAAGCATGAAATCGGTTTCTATATGAAACCACTTCTCCAGTATGGGTGCCATGGTAAGCCACTGGTCGTACCTCATGCAGTCTATTACCAGCATAACCAGTTCATCGGAGGATTCCATCTGAGGAACAACTACACGTTCAAGATAATTATGTGACATGAGGGGAGAATCAGGGCCCGTATCGGATATCCAATCTCGATATTTGAGTTCAACATGTTTTGAGAAATTAAGCTCCAGATCACTGAATCGATTCCTGTCAACACTCCTCATTTCATCCGAAAGGGAACCACCCGAATCAACATCCTTCTCAACCCATGAACGGTAGATATTAACCCACTTTCTCCAATCCATTTCATGGCTCAGCATATCCATGACCCTGGTTGTCTGGTCGGCTATCTCTCTGGCAGCTCTCTGGGTTCTGAGGCGGTTACCCATCAGCAGCTTTTTAATTACAAGAAGAATCTGGCTGGGATTCACAGGTTTTGTAAGATAGTCATCAACCTCACCACCAATGGCGAGATCCATCAGTTCCTCTTCCTCACTCTGGGTTACCATGACGATAGGAAGCACATGATAATTTTTCCGGATACGGGTTACGGTTTCCATTCCATCCATACCCACCATCATCTGGTCCATTAGAACTATATCCACCTGGTTTGTTCGGAGTATATCAAGAGCCTGCTGTCCGCTGTGCGCGGTAAGTACCTTGAAATCGTGCTTCTCAAGGTATCTTGTATGACTTCTGAGATGCTGTATTTCGTCATCAACCCACAGAATAGTGATCATCAGGCATCCTCCGATATCGCGGGCAGAATTATTATGAAAGTGGTTCCTTTTCCGGGTGAGCTGGCTTTAAGACGCAGGCTTCCATTATGGTACTGCTCTACAATGCGCCTGCTTAATGTTAGACCAAGTCCCCACCCTCCCCTTCTTGTACTGAAACCCGACTTGAAAATCCTTTTCTGATCTGCAAATGGGATGCCATTTCCATTGTCGGCTATTTCCACTTCAACCAGTCCCGACCCTTCCTGAACATCCCTTGTGCTTATCCTGATTATTCCGCCTCTTGTTTCCTTCAGAGCAGCAATTGAATTCTTCAGAAGGTTTTCGATGACCCAGCTGAACAATACAGTGTTGAGATCGATCAGATATTCGGATTTCAGATCAGTCTCAAGGTTCATATCATCAGACAGAAAGCCCGGGCGCCCGCAGAAGTAGTGCACTGAATCAAGAATGACCGAATTGATCATACACTTCTCAAGCTTCGGTTTCTTACCCATCTGTCCGTATCTGCTGGCTATTTGCTTCAATCTGTCGATATCGTTCTCGATGAACTCCAGGGCTTCCGCAAACTCATTATCCGTCTCGGCATCAGGTTTCTCCCGCAGCAGTTCTATCCAGCCCATAAGAGATGAGAGGGGAGTACTGATCTGATGTGC
>QNDS01000070.1 GCA_003644925.1 Candidatus Fermentibacterota bacterium | reverse complement strand
TTGACGGAAGTTACGTTTTCATCGGCACCACGGAATCCATCGCTCTGGCTCAGGATCTTATCAGCTGGAAGAAGCAGAGAGGTTACAGCGTTGAAGTCGGCCTTCTTTCTGTAATCGGAGGATCTGTCTCCGAAATCGATGCATGGCTTGAAAATGCTTTCAACACATGGCCTAATCCTCCGGAGTACATCATGCTGGTCGGCGAAGACACTGTTGTACCTACTCCGAATTACGGAGGTCATGCTGCGGACAACTTGTACGCCGTTCTAGGTACAGGAACTGCTATTCCTTCAATGAATATCGGAAGGATCTGCGGTAACGATACAGATGATCTCGCATATATCTCATGGAAGATACATCAGCACGAGATGAACCCTTACCAGCCTGGAGCGAACTGGTTCATGAAGGCCTTCAGTATGGGCTGCACCAGCCCGTTCTGTGGTGCTGAAGAATCTCTCATGCTTCATCAGCTTTTTCAGGCACACGGCATCGATTCTAAGTTCTACTGTGATGCTCTTGGAGGTCTACCTCCAAACGTTTCTTCGATTATTGCTGACATCAACGCTGGCCTCCAGGTAATTAACTACATAGGGCATGGCAGTCCTACTCAGTGGTTAACATCTGGATTCAGTAATTCGCACATTGCAGCCCTTACAAACGGCAGAATGATGCCATGGGTATTCACCATAGGCTGCCAGAACGGGGAATTCGACAATTACTACTGCATCTGCGAAGCATTCCTTTCCGAAGGATCCATCGCCGATCCCAAGGGAGCATTAACCATCATGGGTTCCTCCACTAATACCCCGATTGGCCCAGGTGACAGCCTCCAGGTCAATACTTTCAGAGGTTACTTCACCGAGGAACTGCATCATCTAGGAGCTGCCCATGCATGGGGTAAGGCGAAGTGCTATGAATACTTCGGCAGCAGCGGCAATGATATGATAATGATGACACACCTCTTCGGATGCCCGGAAACGGACATTTACAACGATACAGCTCCGCTTCCAATAATGACCAACACTCATGGTCTCATTCAGCCGGGTGCCTTCGCGGTAACGGTTACCGATGATTCCAAAGCTCCCGTCGAAGGAGCGCTTGTTGGCGCCTATTACGCAGATACGGATGAACTCCTTGATTCGGACTACACCGACGCATCCGGTATCGTTAACCTCACTATTCCAACTATTCCCGGACCGAACGCTGTAACTATCACATCAACGGCACACAATATGTATCCTGATGTGACTATGGCTGATCAGGCAGTTGGAATTGGAGAGGGTCCCTCCGGGGCAGCACCCTCATTCTTCCTCAGCAGACCTGTGCCTAACCCGGTTACATCTATGGCATCGATTGAATTCGGAGTCCCTGCCGCGGGTGAAGTGGAACTGGCAATTTACGATCTGTCAGGCAGAATGGTAACGTCCCTTGGTACCGGTGATCTTGAAGCCGGCACGCATTCCCTATCCTGGAACGCTACTGCGGAAAGCGGTAACGCGGTTCCGAACGGAATCTATTTCATGAAACTCACAGTACCATCAGCGGGAACAGTCACCAGATCGTTCCTTGTACTGAGATAGAAGAAGACAAGCGCTGATTTAAATCAGCTCAGACGGGCCAGCAGTCCTCTCCGGACAGCTGGCCCGTTTCTACAAGCCACAATCTGGCGGCTTGCGCCACTCCGCCCTCATTTACTGAAGAGACCTCCCGGAACCGGGTTTTCAGGTGTTCAGGTGAATCTTTCACAACAAAAGCATGGCGTGCCCATTGCAGAAGATCGTGATCGTTGTAATCGTTCCCTACAGCTGCCGCATCACTGCCGCAAAGACCATACCTGGCCGCAAGCCATTCAACACCTGAGCTTTTCGATACGCCGGCCGGGAATATCTCCACCCACAGTGACTGCCCATCAAGCGGTGAGGTTGTTCTGAGAACGTTGTAGGATTCTCCCAGAGAGTCTGTCACTTCCCGTACAACCCCGTCCTGTCTGCCCGGAGGCACGATGATGACTATCTGTGTAGAAACACTCTTCTCATCACCTTTTCGTATCTCTCTGCAGAAATCCGCGTAAATTGCGATACGTCTCTCCAGATCCGGATTGGAACCTGAGCTGTAACTGTAAGTGAATACGTGGTTCCGGGGGAATTCTGCCTGAACACAGAAATCGTAACCTGAATTTCTGAGCCAGTTCACCGCACGTGAGGTGAGGGCTTCATTCGCAGAAGCCGTCCGGATGAATTCGCCTGTCCGGTAATCCTGTATGCCAGCGCCGCTGGAAAGCACGAGGTAATCCACCGGAAGGCTCCTCTTCCCCATCATTCTGTCGAACGAGAAGGGAGATCTTCCAGTTGCAATGACCCGCAGGATATTCATCCTCCCAAGGCATTCCAGAGCCAGAATGTCCTCCCTGTGAAAGTCCCTACCGGGCATATGCAGCGTACCGTCGAAATCGGTGGCAAATATCCCGACCGGAGCCCGGCTGCTATCTATAACCATTAATTCTACCCATCAGATGTTGTAAGCAGAACAAGGCTTCCAATGGGAAACCCTGAATGCTCCGCAACAAGATTACATTTCACCCTGAAAAGGAAAAAGATATTCGCATCAGATGAAGAAAGGGATTCGTAGTTCCCCTGTCCCTTTGCTATTATCACATCGGCTTTTTCAAAAATATGTCTGAATTCCAAGGAGCAATCGCTCAATACGGTTGCAGGAGCTCCCGATCCGTTATCGATAAGCCTGGCAACCCTGTGCAGGCCTGCCTCTGTGGCATCTTCAAGCGTGGCGTCATTTATCGCCGGAGCACCCCTCACAGCCAGGGTGACTTTCTCACTGGTGAACTGTTCAAGGAACATTCTATCGAAAACCGTTTCCCCGGCGTTGTCGGCAAGGTAGAGTACACTTTCGGCTTTATCGATCTCCGCCTTCAGCTGCAGGGGATCAGCACCGCAGAGCGGCTGCTGCATCGCCTCGCTTAGAATACTGGAAATATCCTTATCAGAAACCCTCTCCTTAGCCCCGAGGTCGATGATATTCCCCGCGATCGCAAGCCTCAATCCTGCTCCGAATGG
Source organism: Candidatus Fermentibacterota bacterium (assembly GCA_003644925.1). Classification (GTDB taxonomy): domain Bacteria; phylum Fermentibacterota; class Fermentibacteria; order Fermentibacterales; family JCC-6; genus Aegiribacteria. The sequence goes on along the minus strand of QNDS01000070.1, from coordinate 8,527 downwards.
ATCATCGGATTCAGATACGATCTTCTCCATTTCCGGAAGCATCTCAAGCGCAGCTGCAGTATGCAGTGATTTTACTTCCCCGTAGGGATCCTCAATTCCGGTCATGGATTTCACTATTCTTCCGATTCCCTGAGCGATTTCAGGGGGTGATCTGTCAAGGTTGGTTTCGGACATGTATGCAAAGCAGCTTCGCATGATCTTCTTCTGCAGCTGCAAATCGTCCGTGGACATAATAGCTACTTCCCTTGCCTGACGTACAAGGCAGGGAAGGCACTCCAGTTCGGCTTTCATATTCAGTCTCCATCCGGATTTCATGAATTCTGTATGGCGGAAAATACTCAATTCTCTGCAAGTCCGCAGTTTTCATATATTCGCTCTTCAATTGATTTTTGGAAAAGGTGTATTATTAAGTTTACAAAAACAGTGATATTCGACCTTGATGGAACACTCCACTTCACGGAGAAGGCGCTCGTTCCGGCAATACAGATGGCTATGGCAGATCTTGGCTACAAGCCTGCCGACCCTGCAAGCATCAATGCACTTTACGGCGAGCCGCTGGAAGTCTTCTGCCGGAAACTCCTCAAATGCGATGATGAGATCTGCATGCAGTTCCGCAATGGTATCAGGAAACATCAGAAGATCACTCTTCCGGAAAGAGGAGAGCTGTATCCGGGAACCCGTAAAATGCTTTCCGATCTGAAGGAGATGAGTTTCAACCTTGCGATCTGCTCGAACGCCGGTCTGAGTTACATTGAACTTGTCACCGGTTCACTCGGTATTGCTGATATGTTCACCCTGCTCGAGGGAAGAGACGGTCAACCATCCAAAACCGAAAGAGTAGGAAGCATCATAAGCAGCACCGGCAGTTCCGTTACCATCATGGTGGGAGACAGGTACCATGATATCGAGGCCGCCGAGGAGAATTCCATTCCTTCAATAGGATGCCTGTACGGTTACGGCAGGGCAGATGAGATGCGGAAAGCGGATTATGGAGTGAACAGCCCGGCCGAAATCGTTGACATTATCAAAAAGCTTACTGCGGAGTTATAGCCGTTACCCTGACACTTCCGTTGGATGTTCTGAGCGTTATGGGATTACCGCCCACGCCCAGAGTTGCCCAGCCGCCCCAATCATCGATACTGACATCACTGAAACCCTCACCGGCTACAGAAACCGAACCGTTGGAAGTAGATATTTCCAGGTCAGCATTAAGCCTGGAATCTATCTCAACATTGATAGCACCGTTGCTGGTTCGCAGTGTGACTCCCTGTGGTGTAACACTCATGATCTCTCCGGTAATGCTTCCGTTTGAAGTGGCAGCATAGACCAGGTTGCTGCCGGACACTGAAATACTTCCGTTGCTTGTTTCGACACTTACCGAACCGCTGAAATCAGCAAAGGATATGTTGCCGTTGCTTGTGTGAACCTGCGCTGTACCGCCGCCGCCTGCAACCGCAATGCTTCCGTTGGATGTATGCAGTTCGCCAATTTCAACACCGTAGGGAAGGCTGAGCTTCAGGCTGGCCCCCACGTTGGCGTATCTGTCGAGCCGGTGCGCTTCAATGCGGGTGATCATTCCGGATGTGATCTCTACTTCAACTTTTTCAAGTTCTTCTTCACTCCGGCTGGAAGTTCTGGTTATCTCAAGTATCATTTCAGTACCATCGTACCATTCCACGCTGATCGAACCGTTGAATGTCGATACTGTAACTGTGCTGTTTGCAGGAATTGGATGTGTTTCTGTAGCAACTGATACATACCGGCCACAGCCGGTAAGCAGTACTAAGAGTACAGCAGAACAGAAACTTCCGATTGAAAGTGCGTTCTTCATTGCATCCCCCTTATCCCGATTCTGATAATGCGGTGGATCAGCTCACTCTATAGTTCTGAACACCGCCGTTACCTTGCCCACAACCCGTATATCTTCATCTTCATTCCAATATACTATGGGCTCAAAATCCGGGTTCACAGAATGCAATTCTATCCTGGTGCTGAACCTGAAGAAACGCTTGACTGTTGCCTCGTCACCGATTCTAACAACTGCAATTTCCCCCTGTTCCACGAATGGCTGAGGACGAACCAGCACAAGATCCCCATCCAGGATTGCAGCGCCTATCATGCTGTCGCCGTTTACCCTGAGGAAGAACGCTCCCTCGGTTTTTGCCATATCTGCCGATACGGGCATGTAATCCTCAATGTTCTCCTCGGCCAGCAGGGGCAGGCCTGCAGCAACTGAACCGACAAGCGGGATTTTCTTGATACCTGTATTACTGTCTCTAACTACTTTCAGGGCCCTTGCGGTACCGTTTGTTCTGTTCAGGTAGCCCTTTTCAACCAATCTATCGATATGGTCCTTGACGCCTTTTGTGCTTTTCAATCCGAAGTGACCCTGTATATCTCTTATGCTGGGCGCATACGCGTGCTCGTCTATGTAATCGCAGATATAATCAAGAACCTGTTTCTGGCGATCAGTGATTTTCTTCAATAGTTATCACCTCCTACCTATACATATGTTTACTTATTTAAAAAGTCAAGACTCCTGCATTGATTGACCCTTCAGCTGTACGATTACATATTCTATGGGTAGGAAATCATTAACAAAAATCAGGGAGGCTGAAATGGAACCTGTTAAAAAGGGTGATGCACTTGTCTGCTCCGAATGCGGTGTGGAGCTTGAAGTCACAAAGAAATGCGATTGTGCGAACTGCGAAATAATTTGCTGCGGCAAACCGATGGAAGTAAAGGAAAACTCTTCTAAAGGATGCTGCTGCTAAGCTATCTCATCTGTCTTATATTACAGCTAAATAAATATACTGTAATCGGGTCGCTGTAGAATCTGGATGAGGTGTTTCTGTGAAAATTGCCCTGGTTTACCCCAGATGGGACTGGATAGAGTACAACGGACTCGCCGAGCCGGTGGGACAATTGCAGTTGGTGCAGTCTCTCCGAAATGCAGGCCATCAGGTGGAATTCCTGGACTATTCGTTCTGCACCAGACTGGACGAGCTGGACTCCAGAGCAGCCGGAGCCGGTCTTGTAGGAGTTGCTATTTCCGCCGCTGCCAAGATGAGCAGGGCGGATATCGTTACCAGACATCTTAAAAGTGTCGTCCCCGATGCTCTCTTTCTTGCCGGAGGTGCGTACCCGAGCATTTTCCCCCGCGATACTCTGGAAACAATACCCTTTGACTTCGTTCTTGTCGGTGAAGCCGAGGATTCCATCGTTGAATTCGCAGACGCAATCGCAAACGGAAAGGACCCCGGCGATATTCGAAACCTCGTATACATCAGAGATGGCAAGCTTGTTGAAAACCCCAGAAGGCCTGTACCGGCAGACCTTGATGCGCTGCCTTTCCCTGCACGTGATGTCGTGGATTACGATTCATACATGGCGGAGGGTATGTCCGAGTACGGGATGATCACTACCCGTGGATGCCCGTTCAACTGCTTGTACTGCAAACCCAGTACGGATTTCATCTTCGGGGGGAACATACGGTACCGGAGCGCAGAGAATGTCGTGGAGGAAATCGTCCAGCTGGCGGAAATCAGATCCGTCATAAAACTTCCCGTTTTCTTCAAGGATGATACGATAACAATGCATCCTGCGGAGTGGTTCGAAGCTCTCCGGGACCTGCTCCGCAGCGAGGGTATCGAACTCAGCTGGCACTGCAACAGCAGGGTTGACACGGTATCGCGAGAGAAAATTCAGCTTATGGCAGAGAGCGGCTGCCACTGCATATCGTTCGGAGTGGAAAGCGGCAGTCAGAAGATCCTTGATTTCTACCGCAAGGGAACAACGCCGCAGCAGGCCGAGCAGGCATTCAGATGGTGCCGTGAATTCAAGGTCGAGGCAACCGCCAATCTTATGATAGGTTTTCCCATGGAGAATGAGGAAGATCTGAAGGCAACCTACGACCATCTGAAGAGGCTCAAGCCGGATGATATCATCGTGTATTTCTCAACGGCGATTCCGGGCAGGTACATTCACGACTGGGCGAAAGAAAATGGTTACCTGGCCAACGACACCAACCCCGAACTGCTTGACCCCGCAAGAAACAGGGCCTACGAGGTCATGAATATGCGGCTTCCTTTCCTTGAACTGGACGATGTTATCAACTGGAAGAGACGCATCGAGAGATACCGCAGCTGGCGCAAGGTATCCAGTTACAGCAATATCAGGAAATGGACAACTGAACTGATGTACCATCCGGGTTCCGCGTGGAAAAAGGCTTACAGGGTCATCCGGGGTTTCGGCGGCAGAGGAGAGGACAAAATAACATAACCGCCCGATGTATAACCGGGCGGTTTCTTTATGGAATAAGCCTGTTTCTTCTAATCCTCAAGAAGGTCGCTGAAGAAAACCAGGAACACCGCGATGCGCCTTGTCATTTCGGCATGGGTTCCATCAGCGTATAGAATAACCTGAAAATGATTGTTCTCGACCGTTCCGTCGCTATGTATCTCTGCCACTTTCATGAAACTAATGTCGGTGAGTCTTCCGTTTCCGTTCAGGCTGTAAAGCTCCTGGAACGAATCATCCTCAATTCTGCCATTCTCATCTATGTAACCAAGAGTATGAAATGAATCGTCCTCGATTCTTCCATCCTCCTTGATATATCCCAGGATTTCAAATGAAGCGTTTTCTATTCTGCCGCTATCTCTTATGTAGCCAACAGTGGTGAAATTGCTTCCTTCAAGTCTTATGTCGCCGGCGATGGAAGGAGCTGCCAACAGGAGCATGGTTACGACTATTACAAGTAGGTTCCTCATTAGAACCTCCTTTCTTATTATAGGTATGCTTCAACTGAAAGCGGGGATTGTCAAGTAATGAATTGGATTTTGATCATACTATTATCGTTTTCATTACTATCAAATGACTATGTCGATATTAACACTGCGGACGAATGGACACTTCAGACGCTTCCGGGCATCGGCCCGGTACGAGCATCGAACATTGTTGAGTACAGAACGCTGTTCGGTCCTTTTATGGAATTATCCGAACTTGAATACGTAAGCGGCATAGCTCCGGGAACGATAGCAATGCTGGAAGATCTGGCTTTCATTGATACCACATTGATCCCAGCTCCTGATACTCTTCACTGGATCGAAAAAGCGGATTCCCTCTCCCCCGCTCTGATCGTCTCCTATCTGGATGTCGGTCAGGGGGACGCGATTCTCGTGGAGGCTGTCGGTGGAAGAACACTTCTGTTCGACGGAGGACCTGATGCGGGCGGTCCCCTCGAACCGGCTGTAGTGTTCCGGCTCAACGAACTGAATGTTGATACAATTGATATTCTCGCATTCTCGCACCCCCATGCGGACCATGTCGGAGGCCTTGCTTCCGTGATGAGAAACTTCACTGTTCTTGAAGTACTTGATCCGGGAATGCCATATTCATCCTGGCTGTACGAAGATTTCCTCAACTCGGTCATGGATGAGGGCTGCCCCTACAGCTTCCTTGAAACAGGTATGACTTTCCACCTGTCACAGCTCGTTACGGTATGTGTGGTATCCGTCGGCTCTGAGGAAGCCGATCTCAATATCAACGAGAACTCTGCACTTCTGAGAATTACCTGCGGAAAGTTCTCTACCCTTCTGACCGGTGACATGGAAGAGAATTCAGAGAGAACCCTTACTTGCAGTGCTCTGCCGGTAACAGTATTGAAGGTACCCCATCACGGCAGTCTCACTTCTATCTTCCCGCCGTATCTGAGAAGGCTGAACCCGCAGATAGCGGTATTTTCAGCGGGCAGAAACAACAGATTCGGACATCCACACCCTCGAGTTATCGAGATATATCAGGAACTGGGGTCTGAAATCTTGCGAACTGACACTCAGGGAACTATTGTTGTGCAAACCGACGGAGAGGTTTTCAGTATTTCTACTCTCATGACCGGGTTTCAAACTGGGGATTGCAATTGAAAATTCGAACTAGACTTGGCCCGTATTTCTACATTCTTCCTGCGCTGATCATAGTGCTGGTTTTCAGAACTCTACCTATTCTCAGCTCCTTCACGGCTTCATTCACGGATTACGATATAGGCGGGTTTCACGGGTTCGTCGGCTTTGCTAATTACGCCCGCATGCTTTCCGACGCCCGCTTCTGGCAAAGTGTTCTCAATACGGTTTTCTTTGTTCTGGGCGTTGTTCCCGCAGGATTACTGATTCCACTTTTCCTTGCTATGCTTCTGAGGCGCAAACTGGCGGGGAAGAGTTTTTACAGAACTATATACTTCCTTCCTGTTGTAACATCCGCTGTGGCAATCTCAGTCGTATGGACCTGGCTATATAATCCGGAGGCAGGTCCCATAAACCAGATAATCACCGCCCTGGGGGGAGAGCCGCTGCTGTGGCTGCGAGAACCCCGCGGCATTTTCGAAATGATGCTTTCTCCTCTGGGAATACACCCGAAGGGGATTCTGGCGGGACCCAGCCTGGCTCTGGTATCACTTATGCTGGTTAGTGTATGGAAGAGCACCGGGTACAATACCGTTCTGTTCCTGGCAGGTCTCGAGAATATCGACGAGTCATACTACGAAGCAGCAAGACTGGATGGCGCGGGCGCCTGGGGCACATTCCGTCACATAACATGGCCACTTCTTTCACCAACAACTTACTATGTGCTTATCATGAGTACTATCGTATCATTCAAAACATTCGCACTGGTGTACGTTATGACGCCTCCTCCAGGCGGGGGACCGCTGGGGACGACAAATGTAATGGTCTTCTACCTGTTCCAGAAGGCATTCGACCGATTCGATATCGGCTACGCAAGCGCTATCTCCGTTTTCCTTTTTCTTATTCTGCTTTCGCTTACGATTGCTCAGCGCAGGATCGCCGGTAAGCGGGTGTATTACTCATGATGTCGATGAATCCAAAAACAGCAGCATTGAGTATCACAAAGCATTTCTTCCTGATACTGGGGGGTCTTCTCATGCTGCTCCCCTTCCTCTGGATGGTTAACACCTCTCTTCAGGGGGGAGGACTGAGTAATTACGTTGAAGCATGGACCAAAGTGCCCTTCGGCAGGTATTTTCTTAATACGCTTTTTGTTACACTGCTCACCGTTGCTGGTGTGCTTGTAACAGCCAGTCTGGCTGCTTATTCCTTTGCTACAATGAAATACAGAGGAAGAAACTTCCTGTTCCTGCTCTTCCTTTCAACGATGATGGTACCTCAGCCTGTTTACCTTGCCCCCTCATACGTTATTCTTGCAAAACTCGGCTGGATAAATACTTATATGGCTCTGATAATACCATGGACAACGAATGTATTCAGCATATTCCTTTTCAGGCAGCACTTCAAAACCATTCCTAAAACTCTGTACGAAGCGGCTATTCTTGATGGCTGCGGGAGGCTTAAATATCTGTGGAAGGTGGTCCTGCCCCTTTCCAAACCGGTCATCGTCACGGTTATTCTGTTCAATATCATCGGATCATGGAACAGCTTCATGTGGCCACTGGTTGTAACTCATTCGGAAAATCTAAGAGTACTCCAGGTGGGGTTGTCTTATTTCAATCAGGAGCAATCCAGCAACTTCGAGCTTCTGATGGCGGCTTCGACGTTTTCTACCATACCCCTTGTAATCCTGTTCCTTTTCGTTCAGAAACGCATTGTAGCAAGTTACAGCAGATCCGGAATAAAGGACTGATTTGAAAAAAACTATCATCCTCTTCATTCTGCTGACTGCAATTCCCTTATCGGGGGATACACTGCGATCGGAAGCTCTATCTGTCCTTGAACGATTGTCATCCCAGGGATATACGGGAACCGGAATAATCGTCTGCAACCTCAACCTGCTTGAGCCCTGCACCTTGATGGTCTATCCTCCGCTGAATTCGTCAACCGGAGGTTTCTACGCAGCCCTGGGCGGGAACAATATCCTTGATCTGGGTCTAAGACTTGAGGGAGAGGACTGGTTTTCAGAAGATACAATGCCGGACGATTATCCTGTTCTCAGGCTTGATTCGGTACAGGTATCCGATGGAAAACGTTTGATTATCTGCGCGTATGACATGATCAGAGGTTTCAGGAGTGACAGTGCGGCAGTAATATGGGCATTTTCCCCTGTTGACCGGACTGATTAATGGTCATAGGCTATCTGTTATTCAAAAGAATTGCGAAACGGAGAATATCAATGAAGAAAATTCTGGCAGCAGTCATGCTGGCAATAGTAACAGGCACCTTATCTGCTGGTACAGCAGGTTTTGCGTTCCTGCAGGTGCCCGTCGGAGCCAGAGCCGTTGCGATGGGTGGCGCTTTCACAGCAGTACCGGGAGACCCCATGGGTCTGTACTGGAACCCGGCTACACTGGCCTCACTGCAGGAACAGGTATTTACTTCCACCTATACCGGTTATCTGATGGATATGCAGGCAGGCTTTGCAGGATGGGTCAATCCCTCAGGCAATGATCTTGTAGGGGTTTCCGTGAATTACTTTTACGGAGGCAGTTTTGTAAGAACCTCAATGATGAACCCGACAGGGAACGGTGAGGAATTCAGCACTAACAGTGTTGCGCTCGGTGGAA
>QNDS01000069.1 GCA_003644925.1 Candidatus Fermentibacterota bacterium | reverse complement strand
TGAACTGGACATTATGAATTTCATCAGAAAAAGGCTCTCTCCGCTGGCGATGCCTCAGGAGATCGAGTATCGTGATAAACTGCCGAAAACACGCTCGGGCAAGATCGTCAGAAGATATCTCAGAGCAATTGAATGGGGAGAAGAGGTTGGCGATATGTCATCCTTTTCCGACGAATAGGTAACAGAAAGGAGCTGAACATGGATGAGATGAAGAAAACCGTACTGGAGTACATAGCCGATGAGTACCTTGATGAGGATGATGAGGACGAAGTTTCCTATGATTCTCCCCTGATCTCTTCAGGAATTGTAGATAGTTTCTCAATGGTATCCCTGAAAAGATTCCTTGAGACAAAGTACAGCATTAAACTCTCCGATGAAGAAGCTACGCCGGAAGCTTTTGATACAGTGAACTCAATCTGCACTCTGGTTAACAAACATCTGGGATAAACGGAGGTAGGATCGTATGGCGTTTTCAGACAGTACAAGAAGCCTGTTTGCAGATGAAATAGTGCAAATAAAGGAAGATGGCCTTTTCAAGGAAAAAAGATTCATCTGCTCCGAACAGGACGCGGAAATAGAAGTGGAGTACCCCGAGGGTGCACCTCACATGAAAGTCCTTAATTTCTGCGCGAATAATTATCTCGGGCTCTCGAGTCACCCTGATGTGATAAAAGCGGCCCACGAAGGTCTTGATACCCGGGGTTATGGAATGAGTTCAGTCAGGTTCATCTGCGGTACACAGGACATTCACAGGGAACTGCAGGATAAGGTGTCTACCTTTCTTGGTACGGAAGATACTCTTCTGTTCCCCTCCTGCATGGATGCCAATTCCGGTGTTTTCGAGGCGATACTGGGGCAGGAGGATGTGATCATAGCTGACAGGCTCATCCATGCGTCCCTTGTGGACGGTATACGTCTCTGCTCCGCAGAGTACGATACTTTCAAGCACATGAACATGAAGCATCTGAAGAAAAAACTCGAGCTTCACCAGGACAAGAGAACCAGGCTGGTGGTAACCGATGGAGTATTCTCTATGGATGGTGATCTGGCACCACTGGATGAAATGGTAGATCTCTGCAATCAGTACGATGCAATGCTGCTGGTGGATGATTCCCATGCTTCAGGTTTTATAGGTAAGACCGGCAGAGGAACCCATGAGCATTTTGGCGTTATCGACGGTATTGATATCATCACAACTACTTTTGGAAAGGGACTGGGAGGAGCTTCCGGCGGATGCGTATCCGGCAGGAGTGAACTTATTGAACTCTGCCGCCAGAAGGCCAGACCATACCTCTTCAGTAATTCCCTTGCACCTCCTATTGTCAACGGATCCATAAAAGTCATTGATCTTATCTCCAGTTCAACTGAGCGTCGCGATAAGCTTGAATGGAATACGAAGTACTTCCGTGAGAAGATGGAGGAAGCCGGGCTCGATATGCGTCCAGGTGAGACACCGATCGTTCCTGTCATGTTGTACAATGCAAAGCTGGCTAACGATATGGCCAGGGATATGTATGCTGAGGGAATTTATGTTATCGGGTTCTGTTTCCCGGTTGTCCCGGCCGGAAAAGCTAGAATACGTGTGCAGCTATCAGCCGCTCATGAGAAGGAACACCTTGATAAGTGTGTCAGGGCTTTCAGAAAGATCGGCGAAAAGTATGGAATACTTGGTCTTGGCAAGAACGAGATAATAGATAAATACGGAAGATAGTCAAAACCTGAGGGGGACACGTGTACGCTGCGTGTCCCCATTTAATACATAACTTACCACGCATAATAATCGTTGATATAGCGCATCTAAAGTGCTATCGTGCAGCCTTATAATATGACTGGCAGGGAACCCCCTGTATGCTTCGGGAGGCCGGGCTCTTCCACCCGGTGCCGGAGAACCTGGTAGAACTCGCAGCAGAATGAAATATAGACTATTATAAATGATCGGCAGCTGCCACATCGAGTACGAGATAAAGCAGGACACTTAACTCCCGGATATCCTCTCAGATTGCGTTGACCGATCGGATGAGTATTCTCGATTCGAAGCAGGATGGTTCCTGAGGTAGTAATCTATACATGCATAGATCAGCAGATCTATGATAAGGCCCCACACTGCTGTAAGCTGTGACTGGTAGAACAGGAACACCTGAGTTACGAATATATTCAGCATAACAGCCAGTTTGAACCAGTGAACAGCCTTTCGTCTTGAGGATTTCAGCACAAGAAGCCCGATGAGTACAAGAATACTGCTGAGGAACGCACCAGTCAGTGAAATGCCGGATACATTTTCCATGGGTGTCCAGCCGGGATTTATCCAGCCCAGTATTGCGGCGAACTGCACCAGGCTTGTAAGAACAAAGAAGATCATTATTCCGGGAATGACCCATTGCATGGCCAGAATGCGGTTCAGAAAAGTTTTGTACTTGCTCCGTACGTAATCGTAACCCTTGAGCAGGCGGGATTCATTGCTGCTCTCCAGCTCATTTCTGATCGTTTCGTTCACTGTGATCTCCCGCTGAGATAGCGGGTTAAGTCCCACCATTCTCCGGAAGATCAGGTACATGACTATGAAGATGATATAGATGATGGCTATTGTCGGCTTGAAGAAGTAATCGTTGTCCTGGGTTATGAACTTGCCCAGTTCATCTATGAACAAACCAAAACCGATTCCGCTGATGAGAGCTGCAAGGCGCCGTATTGAGGGGTTCCAGTAATAGAATATCATTATTAGGGAGACAAGCATCAGAAGGCCTCCCCAGAGCATGTGGGCGATATGGAATGAACCGAATGCGATCTGCGGGTAGCCTGTCAGCGCCAGAAAAGCCCGGTTAATAAGAATGGTAGCAACAGAAATTACAAGCAGGAGTTCAAGCATATCAGCAGCGTCTGAATCCCTTACAAGGCCTTTTCTGTCTGATCTCATGATAACTTCGGATCTTACTGTTTGAGTCAAAAGGTGTATCTGATACCGATTCCGCCGTTGAGATCGAAATCCAGATCGGGGATTATATCCACTATGCCCGCAAGTTCAATAAACAGATCAAGTGGTGCGTCTGCCAGCAGCCAGGATATACCAACAGGTACACGAACTCCAAGATGTGCATTGTCGGCCAGAATGACTCTTCCTCCGATACCGTAATAAACAGGCAGCATGGCGTCCGAATGAATAAGACCATAATCGTGCCAGAGATAATCAGCATGTATATGGAGTTTATCGTTATTCCCCAGAGACCAGGATAAGGCTGCGTCAAGGGCGTGATCTCTATCGAGCCACATCTTGGCGCTGATGCCGGTTGGTTCCCCCAGTATTATGCCAAGTTCGAAGCCACCGGGGGCCGTAGAGGAAAACAGAAGGGAAGTAATCAGTAAAGCAATCATGTCAGCTCCTTCTCGGTTATAGCAAGTAAGCGATCAGATTAGATCTTATCATTTCAATTATGAATTTATACTACTATCTGATTGTATGCAAGGGTATGGATTTGCTGCTGCTGATTTAAATGTCTACATGACAACTATATATTTATGTATTTGAATATAGTCATTTTCGTTTGATTCTCTCTCAAGGGTTCGAATCACCGAAGAACTGTTGTGCAGCTGCCCTGAGAATGTCATCGTCATGCAAGTGTATGAATGAACGAAAGCCCCAAGCAGACGATGTATGGCTACTGGACAATGGTCTAGCGTTAATTAAGAATATATAGTTGTGCAATTGAGAAATACTAACTTATCAGCAGCTTCTCGCGAGCTGCACCTTAAACCGAAAGGAATCAAAATGGAAGAACTTCACAAAATACTGGAAGGACTTGTTGAAGTCAGCGGTATTGATGTTGCCGTCTGTGTCGGACGGGATGGATTCGTTATCGATGCCGCTTCAACCGGTACAGCGGATACCGAAGCCATAGGAGCGATGGTTTCCACCGGAATGGGTTCTGCAGAAAGTGTCGGCCGTGAACTCGGGCTTGAGGAAATGGATCAGGCTATGATGGAGTACAAGAACGGTATAGTCATGATGACTGCACTGGGCAGCGATGCTCTTCTCGTTGTCGTTGCATCAAAAGATGCGAATCTTGGAGGGATCCGTCTTCAGGTAAGAAGAAGCGCTCCCAAACTGATGGAAGCACTCTAATTAAATAACTTACCGGGAAGCAGGTACTTTGCAGATGCAATTGCCAAGAAATGATGATCCCAAGACCATAGAGGATTTTCTCTCCGGGCTCGTAAAGCGATCCGAGGCTATTACAGCTCTGCTGATAAGCAGGGAGGGTATCTGTATAAGCAAAGTCGGTAACGTGGAAACTCTGAATTCTACAGCTCTTGCCGCGCTGGTTGCGGGGATGTTCGCGGCTACAAAAGAGGTGGCTAACATAGTCGGGGAAGAGCAGTTTTCGATTCTGCTGCAGCAGGGAGAGAAACGTCATATTCATATTTCTTTGATTGGCCAGAGGAGTATGATGATTGTTGTTTTTGAGGATTACAGAAGAATTGGACGCGTCCGGCATGAAGCCAGGGCAATAAGTCCCGATCTTGTAAGACTGCTGGAGAGCAGGGATAAATCCAGGAAAGAGGATGCCGATGATATTTCTGTTCCTGAGTTCAGGGAATATGCTCTGAATCTCATTGACAGAATATTCGTAGTTGGTGAAGAGGAAGATGCCTCATCTTGACCCGATAGAGAAGCAGATAGTCTTCAAAATCGTTTACTTCGGCCCCGGAATGAGTGGTAAAACAACGAATCTTCTATACATTCATAAGGCCTTGACTGATAAGTACAAGGGAGAGATGCTGGTTCTGGACACTGAAAAGGAGAGAACTCTGTTTTTTGATTTTTTCCCAGTTTCGCTTGGAACCGTTCAGGGTTATTCCCTTAAGTTCCATCTGTACACCATTCCAGGGCAGATATTTTACGAAGCCAGTCGAAGGATCATACTCCTCGGGGCCGATGGTGTGGTATTTGTTGCAGACTCATCAGCTGACAGACTGGATGATAATGTAGAAATGTTCAGGCTGATGAATGAGAATCTCAGAAGTCACGATATCGATCCATCGAGCTTTCCTGTTGTATTGCAATACAATAAACGAGATTGCAATCCCAAGCTTGAAATCGGTGTAATAGAACGGGAGCTTGGATTGCAAAGCATTCCGGTCACTGAATCCATAGCTATCGAGGGCAAAGGAGTTATGAAAACACTGCAGGTTGTCAGCAAGGAGATCATAAAGCGTTTTCAGATAAGCTGATGCGGAAAGGAATGATTGTCAACCATGGCCATTAACGGTACTCTGAGCGATATCGGGTTTGTTTCACTGCTTCAGTTTCCCAATTCCAGCAGAAAAACAGGTTTGCTTACCGTGATAACCATGGATGGCAAAGCGGAATTCTACTACAGTAAGGGAGAGCTGGTACATGCAAAGTACGGTAAGAAGACAGGCAGTGATGTCCTTGTGGATATTGTGGACTGGACTGAAGGCCAGTTTACTTTTGAACCCGGGCTTGAACCGGAAGAGATAACAATCAAGGATGACCTTCACCATATTTTAATGTGGGCACTCAAAGAGCGGGACGAGAGAAAGAAGGATCAGGATGAAAACGGTGTCACCCCTGTAGAACTCGATGCTGAACTTTCGCAAAGACTGGATGAGCTGATGAAATCAGCCTCAGGTATCGAGTACATCTGCGTGGTTACAACTCTTGGACAGCTTCTTGCCCGATCAATATCTGACAGTACTTTCATGAAGAAAATTGAGCCGTTCGTGGAATCCATTACCTGTTTTGTTGCAAAGTACCCCGGTAAGGTAACAGGAAAGGTATTCATTGAAGATATTGCTGTTTCAATTGCAATTTCAGGACTTAATGATAAGCAGACAGTTATCATTGCAGCCGGACCCGAGATGAAACTTGGAAGACTGGCCATGGCTATGGGGAGAATATCAAAAGATTTAACTGGAGTATGACGGATGTAGAATACAATGAATGATAAAAAGCAGCTCAATGAACTGTATTTTGAAGAATTTCTTGAGATTTGTTCTGATTCAGGACTTATCAAGGAAGAAACCGCAAGAGAGATCATCAATTTCGCCAAGTCTATCGGTGGAGTTGGAGCCGTTCCGAGGCTAACCGGCGAAGAGCTGAACAGTACGGGTGATTTTGCTGCATCTCTGGTCACTATTTACCCCGGTGACATGACCTTTAATAATTATGTAACCACCGAAGAGAACTACTACGCCACTGAAATAACCAGAACCATTGCCCTTATCCCGAGGGTCTGGAAGAGTATCACCCCAATCATGCTCTATGCTCATACAGGTCAGGGTAAGACTCACCTGCTTGCATCTATTGCAAGAGCAACTCACAAAAGCACACTTATCCTTAATACCGTTGATCTGCACATCGAGTATCAGCACTGTCTTAACGCTGGAATTGATAGAGAACTGCGGGATTGGATCACTTCCTATGATCTCCTTATGCTGGATGATATTCAGTTTTCCCAGGGCGACCTTCAATTCCAGAAATTCCTCATTTCCGTTATCAACCGTATGCCAAGGGGCAAACACGGGATAATCACTTCATCAGATGTTCATCCGGCAAGACTGCTTGATATTGATGCCTCGTTCTATTCCAGACTGACCTCAGGGCTTGTCATCAAGCTTGAGACGGTCAATTTTGACGGCAGAAAGGAAATACTCCGTAACCTTTTCAACGAGACGGGTATTAAACCGGATGACGAAATCATCGAATTCATTGCTACCCATGTAACAATGAACGTAAGGCAGCTGAAGGCCGCAGGGCGTATGGTATTAGCCCAGATGCTTGGACCGGGCCATGATGTAACTATCGATATGATCAAGGACATCCTCAGCTTCATGCAGATATACAAGGGTTCTGAAGATCGCCCGAAAGCTTCGGAGCATTTTGTGAAAGAAGAGGAGGATGCTGAAGTTATCCTGGATCCATCCCCGTTTATTGTTGTTGATATCGACGAGGAAATGAAGATACAGCCAGCTGCTCCTGAGCCGGTAGTCGCGGCAGAACCTGGTGAAACTGTCGAACTGGAAGATGACGATCACGTTTTCCAGGAGGAAATGGCACTTCCCCCCCTCAAAGAAGACTCTTCAGACACATCCAGATACAAAGATATGGTAGAATCGGCTCAGACAGTTGACCGCCAGGTTGATGCCTTGAAGCAGGCCGTTGCCGATAGAATTGAACAGCTTGAGAGTAAGAATGCAAATTCAAAAGAGATAGATAAACTAAGATCTGCATTAGCGTATCTTGAAAAAGGTGAGCTCGAATCAGCTATGATCGCTTTGAAACCTGAATAAGAGATTTATTAATACTTCAACTCAGGAGGAATTATGGATGAACAGTTGGACCGTTTTCATGGTGTAGCGTACCTGCTTGGTGCACTTGCCCATGCATCCGAGAAGAATCTTGGTAAGAGCAGTCATTCGATATGTATGCTTGCGGGCAAGAAATTCGGCAGGGAAGCTGTTGTGGATGTGGAACAGACAGATGATCCCGAGAAAGCTGTAAAATTGCTTAAGGAAGCGCTTGAAAAACGGGGAATAGTCTGGGACTTTGAACCCTTTCTGGGTGAGCGTGATGAGCTTATGGAGAAACGTGATGGAACGGAGGTCATGCGGATCGTATTTCGAACATGCATGGTCAGGAACGCACTTTTCCGATACGCTCACGAGCAGAAAGAATCCATGTGCTATATGGCTCATGGAGTATTCGCCGGAGCAATGGAGAAGGTCATACCAGGTAAGAAAGTAAATTTAGAGATTCTTCATGCAGGTCCCAACGCCTGCCTGAAGGAAATGATTCTGGAGGATGCATGATGAAAACCCGGATTTCAACCGAATGGCTTTCCGGATGCTCTGGATGCCATGTTGCCGTGGTAGACCTTCATGAAAAACTCGTGAACCTGCTTGATGATGTGGAATTCGTGCGTATTCCTGTTCTCATGGACGAGAAAGGATATCCTGAAGCTGAAGTGGGATTAGTTGAGGGAGCCGTCAGAAGCGAACATGACAGGAAGGCTCTTATCCGTATGCGGGAGACCTGTAAAACGCTGATTGCCTTCGGCACTTGTGCTGTGTATGGCGGCCCGTCAGGTATTGGATGGCTCTATGATAAAGATTCAATTCTGAATAAGATCTACAAGGAGACTCCCACCGCGTCAGATGACGGGAAACTTCCAGAAGGGGCGCCGGAGCTGGAGCAGAGTGTTACTCCTCTGAATGAAGTTGTAGATATCGATTTCTTCATACCAGGCTGTCCACCTCATCCGTATTACATTGCACTTGCCATCAATACACTGCTGGGTGCTTCAAAGCTTCCCATATCCATGAAAACCGTGTGCTCCGCTTGCAATCGTCGAATGGAAAAGCGTGAAGGAGTGAAATTCCAGCGGGGGATGACCACTGCCCCGGAGGAGGATATCTGTTTCCTGAGCCAGGGAGTCATCTGTCTCGGGTCGGTAACACTTGATCGCTGTCAGGCTCAGTGCCCGAACAAAGGAATTGCATGTGCCGGATGTGCGGGACCTTCAATGGATATCATTTCAGAACCGCATCTGGATATTCGAACCATGATCGCCAAAAGAATGAGTATGCTCACCGGAGTAGACCGCAATGAGATACAGGAATACATTGAGAAAGAAGCTAAAACATTTTACTCCTACGCGATCTCTTCACCGGTAATCTATAAGAAGCCCACGGTTGAGATAAGGGAGTGGGCAGGAAATTGAACCACCGTAACACAGGGGTAGGATTAAGAGGTTAAACCATGACAACGAAAGTAATAGTAGATCCGGTAACCCGAATAGAGGGTCATGCCAGGATAATACTTGAGATAAACGATTCGGGTAATGTATCAAGTGGACATCTGCAGGTTCTTGAAATCAGGGGATTCGAGAAACTGCTTGAAGGGATGGAGCTTTTCAAGCTTCCCCTGATAACCGGCAGGATATGCGGCGTTTGCCCTGCTGCGCACCACCTGGCATCGGTAACCGCCATTGAGAACGGCCTGAAAGTTAAGATTCCGGCTGATGCAAAGCTGCTGCGGGAACTGATGTATCTCGGGCACATTCTGCATTCACATGCGCTCAGTACATTTGTTCTCACAGGTCCCGATGTTCTCGTCGGTATAGGAGCAAAACCTGCGGATCGTAACGTTCTTTCCCTGCTCAGCATGGCACCGGAGATTGTGAAGAAAGTACTCAGATTGAGAAGCATCGGTCAGAAGATCGTTGAGATAGTGGGAGGAAGGGGGGTTCATCCTGTAACATCCGTTCCGGGAGGACAGACTTACCGTCCGAATCCTGATGAAACCACAAAAATGGGTCTCTGGAGTGTAGAAGCTTCTTCACTTGTGAAGGAGCTCTCAGATGTTCTTATGAAGAAGCTTGAGAATATCTCGGATCTCAGGGAGATAGCAGACCTTCCATTCCATTCGCTGGCACTTTCCGATAACGGCAGTGTTACCTTCATGCAGAATATATGTAAAGTTATCAACCCTTCAGGAGAAGAAGAAAGAACCTTTACTGCGGATGATTATGCGAATAACCTGGTGGAACATCAGATGCAGGGATCCTATATGAGATCGGTAAGACTCAGATCCGGAGGAGAAGAGAAAAAGTTCTTCGTCGGTCCTCTGGCAAGACTCAATGTGAACAGCAGTTTCTCAACTCCGGATGCAAACAGTCTCCTTGCCACTTTCAAGGGAAAAGGCAGTCCAAGGCTGTCAGCGCTTGATTATCTTGAAGCCAGACTCATTGAAATGGTATTCTGTGCTGAGAGAATCACTGAGATCTGCGGTGGTGAACTGGGAGATGGACCGATCATTACCGAAGCTTCTCCTGCAGGCGGCCGATTCAGAGGGTTGATAGAAGCTCCAAGGGGCATACTGATCCATGATTACGAAGCTGATGATGAGGGCAAAATCACCAGTGCTAATCTTATAGTAGCAACACAGAACAACTACGATGCCATAGATCATTCAATCACCGCTCTTGCAAGGCACTTTAAACAATCAGGGGATGAGAATATTCTGATGAACGGTGCAGAATTCGCCCTCAGGTGTTTTGACCCATGCCTCGCATGTGCTACCCATGCGGCTGGCAGTATGCCCATGAAAATTGAACTGAGGAGTAATGGCAGGACCTTCAAAGTACTCAGAAGGGAGGGCAGATAATGATAAAGATATTGATAGATGAAGATGCATGTGTAGGATGCGAGCTCTGTGTTGACGAATGCCCTACGGATGTTTTCGAATTCAACGAAGAGAAGAAGATACCGGAGGTTGTACGGGAGAAGGAGTGTTTCGGCTGTCTTAGCTGCAGCGAAATTTGTCCTGCTACCGCGATTACCCACGAGGATATCGTACATTCGGAAGATTACTACCACGATGAGGAGAATATCAGGCTCGCTTCCAAACTCGCGGTTGATGTTCCTCTGCCGAATACTCCATCTGATTCCGCACACAAAGCGGCAGCACTTGAGGATCTGGGTATACGACTGCTTTCAATGGCTTCGATATTCCGTCAGACACTCGGAGGAAGTCTCCCCGCTGTCGGCACCATGGCCGGGAGAACGCTTGCCACGCAGCTTCCCCGGTACAGAGTTCCCCAATCCATGCAGGAAGCACTTGACATTGCAGTGCAGCAGTTCACTCCAGCATGGGATTTGAAACCTGAATACGATGGAGCTTCAAAACTGAGCATAAAAGTGAAAAACTGCTTTGTCCGTGAGCTATGCGGGGAGGAAGGAATAGAGCTCGGGGGTGATTTGTGCATACTGTTCTATAACTATCTTGCAGGGTACACAGGAAAGCTGGGAAATGCCCGTTTGAAGCTTATTGAATCATGTCCCGGCCCGAAAGAATGCAAGTACGAGGTTGAGGTATTCATAAGAAAATGACAGTTGGTCAGCACTCTGTTTTTCAACTCGGAATAATAGGTGTAGGCAATACTCTCGCAGGAGATGATGGTGCCGGAAATACCGTTGTGAGCATGCTTAAGGTGAAGTATGCCGAAAGAACAGATGTCTTTCTGCACAACCTCGAGACCGATCCCCTGGAACTCTGGGATGTGCTTCCTTCCGCGAAAAGGTTCATATTCGTGGACGCGGTTGCCGGGAAACCTGCCGGCAGACTTGTCGCTGTAAGGAAAATAGGGATGAGAAGAGCCTGGGCACCCTCTCTTCACAACATGGATCTGCCCACAGTGATCAAGCAGCTCTACCTCCTCCGGGAGGAAGATGAACCCGAATGGAATATCTGGGGGGTGACCATCGATATTCCGGATCATCTGCAGGATGGTCTGTCCATTGAAGTATCCGAAGCTGTTGAGAAACTTGTTGAAATACTGTCAGATAGAATAGAATCGGAAGATTATAGCGTAGAAGCACCTGCTGTCTTTGAACAGTTTGAGAATACCTGATAAGAAAGGACCGCTCTATGGATCGTGATAACAGTTTTTTTGCACCTGTGAGTTTTCTGGAAGAGAAAGACTTTGTTGATGCCTGTGGTTTACGTAAAACGGAGGAACAGGAAGTAATTATCGATCAGGGCTCTTTCAGTAATGATCTTTTCATAATTAAAAGCGGTCGTTTCGTAGTGAGTGATTCAAAGGGTGAAGAATT
>QNDS01000068.1 GCA_003644925.1 Candidatus Fermentibacterota bacterium | reverse complement strand
TGCGTGTAATATTCGGTCCCTAAAACGGCATATACCGCATATTAGGGACCGAATATTACACGCACAGCATGTGGCGCAAGATACTCTTCCCCGAATATTCATTTAAGCCGCCCACCGAAGCGGCCGTACAGAATGTACATATAGGCTTGATTGAACTAAGGATACTCCCATGACAAAAAAGAAAACAGAAGTGAAGGTAGCACCGCAAAAGTACGTGGTACTACGCAGGATTTCGTATAAATCCATGAACCCGAAAGAGCGTAGGATCATTGACCCGGCGGCAGATCCCTATGCGGAGGATGCCCCGCGAGTTACCTTTGAACATTTGTCGAAAGGGGAAGTAAACAAGCTGGTTATGATGAATATCATCGCCCCTGAGAAACAGTTAATCAATAATGGAGAATAAACAATGCCAATAACAACCCAACGATACATCCCTGATCGGGGTTCAGTGACCATTAACACAGTTGAGCAAAACGGAAGTGTAAAGACCGTCGCCACAGCGCCGCCTCGTCGTGGTGAGCGTATAATCAACAGTTTAGGCGGCACAGCGACAGAAACGCAAACCCGCGAAAAGGCCGGGAACTTTGAAGTTACGATGGTTGTCTTTGACGACTATGCCAAGGAATTCACTTATGCGACATCCTTGCTGAAAACGCTCTTCGATGCCTATGAAAGCGACACACCGCTTACCGACCTGGTGGTCATCCCGGCCGGAAGCACAATTGGCATGACGGAATATACATATGGTGGAAGCATCCATGTCGTGCAATGCCCGCCGCACGCCGATATGGACGCAGACACCGAAGAAGAAGCGACCGCACAAGTAATCATCGTTGCCGAAACAGTTGTAGCCGCCGCATCTGCATAGTTGCAAATAGGCTATCAGTGAATAGGTAAAAAGGGGTAATAAGTGACGAAGTCATTTACCAACATACAGACAATAGACGTGGAAATAGGCGAACTGAAAGGATCGTTCACCATTCCCATTATGCTGACCGACAAAGATCTGGACAAGTATTTCCGTAAAAATATGGAAAGCAAAGTGCTGCTTGAAGAAGCGGAAAGTGCCGGGAAGCCGTTCGTCGCATCCGGGACACAAGTGCAGATAGATGCGCGGAAGCATATGGTACGCAGCGTGGACTTTCCCGGCGTAACGCTGGAAAACTTCAGGAACGGCACACGGCCGTTTCCCGCCCTTTCACAACAGGTAATCAAAGCGTTGGAACCCTTGATCGAGGACGCTTTAACCGCCCCAAACTAATGCGGTCGGTCTGGCATTGGGGTCAGGCCGACGAGAAAAAGCGGGGGCGCATGCACCCTATATTACTGATGGCGGCTTGGCTGAAAGATGCGGAGAGAAGTCGCGCAGAAGGTCGCCCAATCTTCAAACTCCCCTATCCCGGCGGGTCATGGTATACTGAAAAAACGAATAACCAACACCTTCTTGAGCTAATGGATCTTGCTTGGAGAACGGCCGTGTTAAGCATAAAAAACTGGAAAGGCGAAAAACTAACCAAAGAAGAAGATACCCTTCTCAGCCAAATAGCCGAAGTGATGGAGTAGTTCCCGGATGAGCAAAACAACACACGAATTCTCCCTAGTTTGGAAATCGAAAGGTGGGGACCGGATAAAGGACGATACCGACGATTTCACAAAATCGTTAAACAAGCTGGATGCGGCCATAAAAAAGAACGTGCAGGGCCAAAAGGTCATGCGTAAAGAGATAGAGCGGCTGGAAGAATCGGGAAAAGGGCTGGGGCAAGAGTGGCGCATACTGCATAACGATCTCGATAAGTCGGGAGAACAGCTAAAGAAGCAGCGCGGCCTGGTTGATAGATACGCCGATGGAATGGACGAAGCGGCAACCGCTACAGACGAGAACGTTGCGGCAATCAAGAAATTGCAGGCCACCACCGAAGAAGAAGTAAAAACCCAATCCAAACTAAACGAAGAAATAAAAGAAGGCAAAGAAGCATCCGATGCCTACATAAAAGCCGTAGAACGCGAAGAGCAAGTTATCGCCTCTCTTACCCTGGAAACAGACAAAGAAGTTGTTGCCGCAAAAGCGGCCGTAGTCGTCACCCAGCAGCAAGCCGTAGAACTGGAGCAAGTTAAACGGGAAACAAACGAGTACGTCGAAGCCATTCAAACAAAACGGCGGGTAGACCGGGAAGCCAGAACAGAAACCGAACGATTGGGCCGGGAACTGGACGAAACAACAGAGGACATGCGGGCGGCGAGAAGTGCGACATACCAACTGCGCGTCGAAGAGAAAAAGCTGGAACAGCAAACCAAGTTTTTAGGCGTTTCGGTAGATGATTTGAAAAAGTCGCTGATCACAGGGCTTGCCGCAGGTGGCGCGGCGGGTCTTGCGGCAAAGGGCATGGATCTAATAACCGATGCTATGCGGCAGGCGTGGGAAGGAATGAAAGAATTCCAGCGCCAGTCTACAGAAACATTCTCCAATTTAGAAGAAGAAGTAGCCAGAGCGAGGGCGCAAATAGGGGAACTGAATAAGTCACAGGAAGAGTTGTACCGAGGCGCGGTAGACTATTCTAGAGAACTCGCCAGAGGGCCGGTAGAAACACAAGTCGCTTTACGCAAAGCTATGAACCTGGGGCTGGACTATAACGAATCGCTGAAAGCAATAGCCGCATCTTCGGACGCGGCGAGGGTAGCCGGGGCTGATATGACCGACACCCTGATCACGGCCGTATCGACGGTTAATGCTTACGGAGAAGGGGTCTACGATGTAAACCAGGTACTAGATCAGTATGCTTATATTACGCAGAACTCCAACCTTGAAACCGAAGATCTAATTCAGGGCATGGCAAAGATTATCTCCCCGGCGGCAGAAGCGGGGGTAGGACTGGAAGAAGTGGCGGCTGCAATGGTTGTCATGAGCAAGCAGGGTGATGATTTCAATGAGATCGGGGAACTGCTTGGCCTATTACTTACCCAAATAGCCATTGACGGGACGCAGTTGGGGACGGCATTTAAGGATGCGGCAGGAATAGGATTTAGAGAATTTACGGCCGGAGGCGGGACGCTTGTCGAAGCGATGCGCATGATTGAGGAGCATGCCGACAGCACCAACCAGTCTATGGGCGAACTGGTAATTGGGAACTCCAAGTTTTACCGGGACGCACAGGCCGGGCGCGGCATTTATGAGTTGACCGGCCGTCATTTAGAAGATCTGGAAGAAGCTAATCTTGGCGCAGCCGCAGCGACGGGAGCGCTCAACGAGCAAATGGGCGAGTTTGAGGGAACTCTCTATTTAGCTAATGCCGAATTGGAATCCGCTAAAGAGAACGCGTATGCAGCGGAGGGGTCGCTAACGAAAATGGCGGCAGTTGATTGGGCGGCATTCAAAACACAAGGCTACGATAACATTGCCGGACTGTCTACACAACTTGCTTTAACAGGGCAAATGGTAGACCTCATAAAAGAACAAGAAGCCGGATACGGCACATTACAACTTCAAATGCTTTCGGTAAGCGCACTCCAAAAAGATTACGGAGATGACTTTTACGCAGCGGAGCAAGCGAGTTTCGAGCTTCAGCGCGAGACTGTTCGATTGATGAAAGAAACGGAGGGGATAACGCTGGAAGAGATAGAACTAGGTCTCATAAAATACCAGCAAAGAAAAGAACAGGTAGCCCAGCTAGAGCATGCTGCAATACTTAGTGAACGGATTAGGGATGCCGGATTCAGCCAGTCAGGAGAAGCGCAAAAAGCATTAGAGGCGGCGAGAGTAGCCGCAGACTTACAAGAGCGCCAAACGACCGCGCTTGATCAGGCACTCGATAAGGAAGATCAGCTAAGAGGACTGCACGAACAAGAGGCGGCATACCTTGCCTACCAGAACGAAATGGAGGCCAAGCAGCTTGCCATACAAGAAGAGCAGCTTGCTATTGAATTGCAGTTCCGTTTAGCCCAGGCCGACATCTACAAAGAGAGCCAGGGCATAGTCGCAAACTTCATGGCCCTCAATGAGCAGTTAGGCGAAACCACAGACGCGAAAGGAATAGAAGAACTTACCGGACAGATAGAAGCCCTGAACGAAGAAATGGGCGATCATTTCAGGCAGAAAGCAATAAATGCAATGCTGGCGACGGACGGATACACGGCCGCGACAGTGGACCTTGCCGTAGAAATGGGGCTGCTAACCCATGAAGCGGGACTGTTGCAGAAAGCGTATGTTAACACCGGCACGGAAATCGAGAACCTTAGAGGACTAGAAGGCTTTGACGCGCTGGACACCAAAGAAAAAGCCGAAGCAATCGGGCTTGTCGCCGACGGCCTGGCGACGGCCACTCAAGCCTTCGCGGTCGCTTCCGATTCAACCAAATGGCTGCCCGGCCTGGAACAGGGAATCATCAAAGCCGAGGAGTTGTTTGATGTAACCCCGACCGTAGAAATGCCGCAGGCAGAAAAAGACGAGCTGGCAGAACTTAAAAAAGAACTGGAACTAATCAAAGATACCGAATGGAAGGCAGCCATAAATGTAGATGGCGGGCAGGCTGTAACGGACACAAAGGCCGTAACCGCAGCTCTGGGCGAAGTAAAAAGCAAAGACGTAGTAATTACAGTGACCACCGTTCACAAAACAACAACCGAAGATCCTGAAAGAACGGCCGCAACGGGAGCGGACTTCACCGTCCCGCCCGGATTCCAAAATGACGATTTCTGGCTGGGCCTTACCAGCGGCGAACAAGTGACGGTTACGCCGCCCGGATTGGGGAGAAGCGGCGGGGGCGACGGTGCAGCGATCACCGTGATCAATCAGTTTGATTCGGGAACGCACAACACGACGGCCGTATCCGAAGCCGTAGACGACGGTCTCTATCAAGCATTGCTCAAGGCGGGATTAATATGACGGTAATGTACTTAACGCCGTATTCCTACAATGGAGTACGCATAGACGGCACAGGCGCGATAGATTCGCAGTCATTCCACATGAACTTCCCTAAAGTTTTAACAAGAATTATCCCGGTCGCCGGCGGGTCGTTATTTGATTACAACTACGGGCTTGGCGCAAAACTCCTTCCCGTTCCCTTTGATGTCGCAATGGTTGTGGCCGGGGGGAATGAAGTGACGGCAGCAGCCGCGTACAATGACTTCTTCGGCCTGCCGCCGACCGGATTTTACGGGATGACCTGTGAATTTAAGGCGAAGGAGCATGGCGGGACACGATTGCTGACGATGGACAGCGAGATGACGAAAGTCGTCACATTTCAAGAAACGGCATGGTACACAACAACAAAGAAGATATTCTCTAATATCAAAGTGACCTTTACCCCCACAAACCTATATTATGCGGTTGAACCATGAGTGATGCACAAGCCTGGGAAGGTCCGTTTGTCAGGGTCTTTTCCATAAACGATCTGATAACATATAAGGGAGTAACCGATAACGGGCGGTTAATAACGGAGATCCCCGTCAGCAGCGCCGCCGGAACATTTGAAGGGGACGGCTTCGGAAACGGCCGTGTTGTCTCCCCTTTGGAAAACAGAGACAACTACCCCTTCATAGAAGAGGGAGATGTGATTTATGCCTTCTTCAAGAACGATCGTGTAACAGTCAGCTGGACCACAACAGTCGCCATATTCATTGTCGAAGATATTGCTATAAAAGAAGCCGCAAACAATACCGGGACAGTAACCTATAGCGGGTCCGGCATTGCCGTCGAGTTGCAGCGCAAGATCCTCAAAGAGCCGTACATTTCCAATACCTTTATCGGCGTTGCCCCGTCATCCACATTCGTTCCCAACGAGTATGACGGGGAATATCATGTCGCCCTGGACGCGGCACACGCGCAAGTAGACGACTACTACAACGGCGGTGTACTGGAAATAGACGGGACATTTGCGGTAATAGACTACTATCAATCATTCGAGAATCGTGCCGTTATTTATGACTGGAAACCACAGGCCGTGACCGGGACAAACCTGGATTACACCATGTATCACGGCAATGCCGTAAACAACATTGAGCAGGCCATAGCCCAGGGAGACCCGGCCTGGCAATGGGTAAGCAGCAGTAACGGAACGCCGAACGGATCATTCCATCTGGTAGACGGCCGTAAAAACATGGATCTGGTTCAAGACATAGTGAAACAGTCCGGCGACAACTGGCATTGGCGCACCAATATGCAGACGGCCGAAAGAAAACTTTATTGGTTTGATGCCAATGCAGCTCCCATAACGTCAAATATTTACCTGGCGGCAATGTCCGAATTCACACACGCGGAACTGGAAATAGATCCGAACAAAGCCCCTATTATATCATGTACTAGAAGCAGGTCGTTTGCCTCAAAGTTCACCAGAATAATCTGTGCTACAGACGAGGGGATAACGCTAGAAGGGCTTACCATAGACGACATCGTATTGGATGCCGGATTCGCCGTTGATTTCGATAACTCAACCGTCTTTAACTCAGCCGCAGAAGCGGGACTCGATTACCATCAGATAACAGAAAAGACGCAATCATTCAGCAACATGGAAGCGGCGAACGACACCCCGGAAGCAATTAAGATGATTCAAGTACAGCTTTATCATGCGGCCGTATCCGCTCTTAAAGACGGAGACTTCACCATAAGCACCTACACCGTCAAAACAATACTGTTAAGGGACGTGAACATCGGCGAATCGCTGCACCTGAAATGGGAACGAAAGATTGGAGAGGAACTTATTTGGTCGGTAGACAGTGACCTATGGATACGAAAGGTTAGTGTGTCGGGGACCATTGCCGATAGTGTGCGGCACATGACATTGGAGCTGGGAGAAAGCTATACCGCATCTCCCGTAGACGGAAACACAGCCCTGGCAAACTTCCTCAAGGGACAGAGCGGATCTAGTCCTTCGGGCATTACGGTGATCGGGGGTGGCGGGTCCGGCGGGATAGCCTACGTCGGAGGTCCTAATATAGACATCGATCACACACTGATTTCATTTAAGGCAGATTCGCACATAGAAAGCAGCATGACCTTCGGGCAAGGGACTAGATTCTATTTTTGGGATAACGTCCTGGAAAGAGTATTATACGCAAGCCTGAATAACGGCTATCTGTCATTTATCGACACGAACTACGACCCGGACAATCCCGAACCGCCCCAGGCACAGGGCATGGCGCAGATATTAGGAACCGGAGAGGATTTGTCACAATGACAATATTTTATGTAGCAACAAACGGCAATGATGGAAAGAATGGAGAATCTCTAGGTGCGGCATGGAAAACTCTCAACTACGCCCTGGGACAGTTGACTAAAGGAGATACTCTAAAAATTCGTGGTGGTGAATATTATGGCGGCGGGTCGGAGGCAAACCCAAAAGAAGTTGAGGCCAAATTAACTGGAACCGCATCCCAGCCTATTGTAGTAGAGGCATATCAAAGCGAGGAAGTAATCATTACCGGAAGGGCATGGGGGATTACCCATCAAACCGGAAATATTAATGCCGGACTTCCTCAGTCAAAGATGTCTAAGGAGAACTTTAACCCGAAAAGCTGGATGTTTGGAGCGCAGGCCTGTTCTCGTGCTTTGGTTAATTTCACAGAAGGAACAAGATACTTTACACTTAGAAATGTCGAAATAAAAGACAGCGTGGGGAGAGGATTTAATGTGCTGGGGGATAGACCGAATTTTGGTGATAGGGAAGTCAGTGATATTCCGGTGTCGGAATACACCTCAAGATACATTACCTTTGAAAATGTAAAGATAAACAATAGTAGACTGCACTCGATCCTTGTTCAATTTGTTGGCGATTTCAGATGGATTGGCGGGGAGTGCAATCGTGGAGCTTGCTACTACCCCCACAATGGCTGGGATCGAAAGGAGAACATTCCTGCCGGCGGTGACTATAGTAAGAATGTCCAGAATCACAATGCGTCAATAACGTTTAACGGATCAAATGTCGTGCTTGTTGAAGGAGTATCCGTAGGAACCAGTTATGGGGAAGGCATAATATTTTCGAGTAATCAGAATGGGTCTAATGCAGTTACAGTCAGAGGGTGTACTCTCTACGATGCTATGCGTGGGGCTTTGTATATGCATGCATGTACTTATTCCGTTGCCTATGGGAATTTTATTTACAACAGCATTGAAAACAAAAACGGACCAAGTACGGAGCGGTTCGTTATGAACGGAGCGACTATCCAGCCTGCTGAACCCGGTAAAGGCTGGGACATTGTCTCCAGAAATAACAAAGCTATAAATAATATCATGGTCGGTTTAAGTAAAGGGCTTAGATTCACCGGCAGCGATAGAGCGTTTCAACTTGATGGAGCAGTCGCTTCCGGAAACACAATTATTAATTGCAGCGATGCGTGTATAACTACAGTTACATTCCATGTAAAGAATGTTGAAATTACAAATAACCTATGTTATCAATCTCCAGAAAGTCCCGGCATGCTGGTCGATAAAGTCAATGGGAATGAGTGGGATGCCGCTGAAGGAATAGAGATTCACCACAACGGATGGAACCGAACCCCGGAAGATTGGCTCGCCGTCAGTGATGTTGTTGGGAATTTAGATATATCTAATCCAAATATACAAATCCATGCCGGGACAACGCTAATTGAGAACTTCAGATTACTGGAAACATCTGATGCAATTGGGGCCGGACAAACCAATGTGGATATGCCGGATGACTTTGAAGGAAGTGCAAGGAATTCACCCCCGGATTTAGGGGCGCTTGAACATGGAGGAGTAGGATCTCCAACGCCAAGTGTCGAGGCTGTTATAGGGCAGGATCTTACTTCGGGAGATGCTCTCTTAACCATTAACTTTGACGGCTCCGGAAGCCTTGTACAGAACGACACGATAGCAAGTTATTATTGGACATTCGGCGACGGGACAACCGGAAGCGGTGTGTCTCCGGTAAAGATTTATGATGTCGTCGGTATCTATGATGTTTCGTTAAAAGTAACCGGATCGAGTGGCGTGGCTCATACACAAACATTAACTCGCCATATCACAGTTACGGCCGGAGGAAATCCGGGAGATCCTGATAGCGGCACAAGTTTTGAACTGCTTAATATCACAGAACCGGCCGCAATCGGGCAGCAAGTTGTAACGCACTCCCTGGGAATCAAGCCGTCTTTAGCTTTGTTTTTTATGAGTAGATCAAGCTCCCTTAATACAAGTCAAGACGGGACGGTCGTGTCGGCCGGAATGAGTGACGGCCTCAATCATATCGCGTCGGCAGGAGCGGGCCTTAACGACGCAAACCCGTCAGACAGCGGATCAATGATCAACAATTCATACGCCGTCATAACTACCAACAAGAACGGCGCTATAAACGCATCTGCAACAGTTACATTTACATCAGTTGATATTGTCATTGATTGGGGTGCAGTTAGTGGAAATCAGAACATTTTGTCGGTCGTCCTCTTCTCCGGTACGGCAACTGAAGCAAGTGTTCATCTCGCCCAGCCGGAAGATTCGGTTCCAATAGACTTCACACCTGATTTGCTTATTCCTTTACTGAGTGCCGGAACAGTAGTCAATCAGAATATCTCCACCATACGACAGTCATACGGCTTTGTAGATAATACGGATCAGCTATCAATCAACCTGTTTGAGCGGGACAATCAAAGTCTTAGTCAAGTATTCCAGCAAGCGTCCACGCAATACGGTGCTACATATAGGGGAAATTCGGCGAACCTCTCTCTTGCCATTAACGGATCTTCAGTTGATATTGGGAGCAGCGAATCATGGCCGGGACCGGTCGCCTTTGCTGCCATTCGTTTTGCGGGCAATGATTTCAGCATAGGGATGGTAGACACTCCAGGAGATCTAACCCCTATAGATTACCCACTTGGTTCACAACCCGGCCTGGCGCTTGGTATTACATCTAACCTCGATATTGTCGATGAGAATGTAGTATCGGGAAACGTCGGGCATTTAGGAATGTTTGTCTTTGACGGAGTTGCGGCTCGCCATTTCACAACAAGTCTACGTGATGCCATAATTCCTACAGCAAACCAAAGTCAAGTGGCCGACACATTCCATATCAGAGAAAGAACGGGGAATTCGAGTTCCGATGTAGTTGTGGCCGCCCCGTCTTTTACAGCGACAGGGCTGCGTCTATCTGCGTCAGGCACTCCGAAAACGCCAAGAAAGATGTTGTTATTACAGATCGGAAACCCGGTTCCGGCAACCGATTTACCTGAACCTACAATTGATGTTGTGCCTGCCGATGGTGTCATAGATGAGGATGTTACAGTTACATCGCTTAATAGCAGCGGCTATGATTTTGAGGTTGACTTCGGTGACGGGTCGGCCGCTTATACGGGACAAACGAGTTACACCCATCAATATACCACTCCCGGATCGTATACAATCACAGCGACATTGCGCGATGGAGGAAGCAACCGCAGCACCGAATACAATATGGTTGTTGCCGATATAGCATTAGTAGCAGCGTTTACGGCCATCCCCGATCTTGGTGACGCACCCCTGGATGTGGTGCTGGACGGAACCGGTAGCATAGTTGGCACGGCCGTGATTTCACACACATGGAAAATAGTAGAAAGCTCCTTGATCGATCCTGATGAAGAAGAAATCCCGGCCGGTATTCCCGTAGTAGAGCTTGCCGGAGTGATTGTAAATAATCGGTTTAGCAAGGATGTCTATTCAGTCCAGCTAACGATAACGGACGAGAATGATGCGGCTAGATCTTCAACCCTTCTTAAACATGAAGTCGTTAGCGCCATTGCAGTACCGCCGGTCGCAGGCTTCACGATCGTACCGGATTCCGGTGACGCGCCACTTACCGTCTTGCTTACCCCTGCCGACACGCTGCACGAAAAGGACTTATTGGTGGCACAGTGGATTGTTGACGGAAAGACATTCCCAGGATATTTAGCAGAGTTCACTTTCCCAACCGCCGGGACACACGAAATCACGCGTCAAATCGTAACAGAGGACGGGAGTGACGAGGCGATAATGTCGGCCGTTGTCACTGAACAACAAGCATACCCAATCGGATATTCCGAACCGGCTTCAGTTGGAAAAGGGACTACAAATGTAAAACGAAAGGTGGCGGATGAACACTACCATGAACACGAACATGAAGTAGTTGGCTCCGAATATGGAGAGCCGTCAAAGGTTGTTTTCACAAATGCAGGAGGAGGAACGCAATTAGAGCATTTAGGAGTAGGCAGTCCGTCCCCAAACGCTCTAAGCGATTCCAGAGTAATTGTGAGCGGGCGCATACGGGCGAATTCTATCGCGTCCATTGCCGGGGATGATGAAGATCTCCAGTTGGAAGCTGTTCATGATGTAGTAACTGCCCCAGGCTCGGGCGCAATTGTTCCCACAAAACCACATTCCCAAACGTTAGGAACACCACAACTACATTATTCGCAGTTGTTTGTTGACGAAATCAGAGCAACGATTTTGGTAGCCAGAGAAGTCTTGGCTACACTTGGTGGAAATATTATTATTGCAGAAACTACCAAGCTGGCGCAAAGCATACCATCCGATGATTTCGCACCAGATCCGGGAGCTGTTATTTGGATGTACATCGATCCTCTTCTTTCGGTGAGCATAGATGATTTCCTATTCATGAGCGGCACATATAACAACATCCCACAAGAAGAGTGGTTCCAGGTGGTTAGTCAAGGAACATACCAGGGCCGTGATTACATCGAAGTCAGGCGCGACATCGAGGCAACCGGGGGAAAGTATTGGCCGGAAGGAACAGCCGTTATAAACACCAAGCATCACGGCGGCGGCATGATCGATCTGTATGCCTCTATCAGTATGTTTAACGATGCGGCC
>QNDS01000067.1 GCA_003644925.1 Candidatus Fermentibacterota bacterium | reverse complement strand
TTCATCCCTGTCGAGATCAAGGAGTTGGGTAAGAGGTTCACGCTTATCAGGAACGGCCTCAGCTTTGTGGTAGCGATAATTATTGCGATACTGATGGGGCTGATACTGTGAAACCGCCCGGGAAAAGGAACTCACTGAATAAATCGCCAGCCGCGCTCTGGTATAAAAAGCTGCGCTGGGACTGGACGATGCTCGCGCTCATAATTCCAATAGCTGTGACAGTTTCCCTGATCTTACCCGATAGAGGAGAAAGAGTGGTTGACATCTCCTGGAGCTTCCTTCTGGAGATGGTATACATCCTGCCCGCGGTTCTCATCCTGATGGGGCTGTTCGCTGTATGGGTTTCAAAAGATGTGGTCGTCAGATATCTGGGCGCTGGATCAGGCATAAAGGGGCTGCTTCTCAGTATGGTCCTGGGAGCCCTCCCTACAGGGCCGCTTTATGTAGCGTTCCCTATGGGTGCTATGCTCATCAGGAAAGGCGCCAGGATAGCTAACGTTATGGCTTTTCTCTCGGCATGGGCCTGCATCAAGATCCCGCAGGAACTGATGGAGCTTCAGTTTCTGGGATGGCGATTCGCGGTTACGCGCCTGCTGCTTACAGCTTTCGCGATAGGAGCTATGTGCCTGTTTGCTGAATTCATCTACAAACGTCTTTCTCAAAAAGAAATCCTGGATTAGTTTAACTCGTACTAATTTATTATCATGTACCGGTGGGAAAAATACCTGGAAAATGGTAAGTGAGATAACGATATTTTTGGCGATGGAGGAATAATGAATATTGCGATTGCTTTTGCTCTATGGAGTTCGGCTTTCGGAAATGGTGAGCTGATACCTGTTCAATTCACGGTAGACGGTGATAATATTTCTCCGCCGCTTGAATGGGAATGCAATTTCGAAGCTGGATCTTTTGCCCTGATCTGCGAAGATCCCGATGCTCCTGCGGGAACATGGGTTCACTGGGTTGTTTACAACATTCCAGGTGAAAGCAGAACGCTTGAAGAGGGAGTACCTGCTGAAGAGCAGCAGGAAGATGGGATGCTTCAGGGGGAGAACAGCTGGGGCAATATTGGTTATGGAGGCCCTGCGCCTCCTTCTGGAAAACACCGGTACATATTCACTCTGTATGCCCTGGAGGGAAGGCTGCACCTGGCTCCCGGAGCGACAGCCTTCGAACTGCGAGAGGCTATCGAAGGACATGTAATAGAGAAGGCTGAATTCGTAGGGGAATACACGCGCGAATGACAGCTGTCTAGCAGCAGCCTCCCTCAACAATTTCCACCGTCCAGAATACCGGGAGTTCTTCACTGCTCAGGCTGTCATCCATTTTCTCGACCCGCTCCAGCGGTACTCCGTGAATATTGCGCGAGTGAGCTTTTTCGGCATCGCATTTTACATGGATTATTGCAGCATCGTGACCGTACGCCATAGCCAGGTTGTAGTAGGGGGAAATCTCCCATGCCCTTATGGCGGTATTGTCTACAATCACCACTTCAGGGGAGTTCGCGGGATCTCCTGCGATGGATGCCAGTATCTCAGCGAATCCTCTGAGGCATGAAGCGTGGGCCCGGGAGATAAGAGTTCTGTTGAACCTGTAAACCCCCTCATCATCCAGAAAATAGCTGTCAGCTGAGCATACGTGAGCCTGCGGATAATTCCTGCGGGCCCATGTCGATTTGCCAGCGCCGGGAAGCCCTCTCATTATATAGATTTGCGCCAAGTGTTTCCGCTCCGATTCAGGTTAAGGAAAAGTCCGTACTCTATGTCAGCTTTTTATTTCCCTTAGAATTCCGAGGAAATTCGTGTAATCCATAGCCTGCCAGCTTTCAGCCTCAAGAGCTCCCTCCGACCTCGAAATGAGAGAGACCTTATGAGCTGTCTCAACATCGGGAGCCTCGTAGATATCCATGAAGTCGTAAGGTCCCAGAATAGCGTAGTGTGCTATCCATTTAACGTCGGGACAGGTTTCCTTTACTTTCAGAAGCCATTCCTTACCCATTTTCTTTCTGCCTCTGGCATCGTGCAGGCTCTTGGTGCTGTGCTTTGTCATCAGTACGAATTTAGGCATGATATCTCCTTTCTTATCCTGTAATAAATACTGATGCATATCCCATCCAAAGGCAAGTGCCGCGCGATCAGCAGGAATGCAGTTTAAGGTGAAAACTATTCATAGTATATTATTCTCCGTGGTTTTACGATATAGCAGGGAGGTTGGTCCTGGACAGAAAAGCGGTTGTTCTTCTCAGTGGCGGTCTGGATTCCGCTACAACTTTGTACATAGCCGGGGAAGAAGGCTTCAGTACTCATGCCGTCTCTTTCAGGTATGGCCAGCAGCACACACAGGAGCTGAAGTCTGCTTCAGAAGTAGCCCGGGCTGCAGGGGCGGCAGATCATCTGATTATCCCGCTTGATGCCAGGCTTTTTAAGGGCTCAGCCCTGACTGGACCTTCGGCTGTTCCTGAAAACAGATCTCCCGATGAAATGGCCAGCATGATACCACCGACTTACGTACCTGCCAGGAATACCGTCTTTCTGGCCATGTCTCTGTCTTACGCTGAAGTTATCGGTGCACGCGACATATTCATTGGAGTGAATGCCGTGGATTACAGCGGGTATCCGGACTGCAGGCCTGAATTCATCGCGGCATTCGGGAGGCTTGCAGAATTAGCAACAAAGGAAGCCATCGAGGGAAGACCTGCAAGGATACATGCACCTCTGCTGAACATGACCAAAGCCCAGATCATACGAAGGGGTCTTGAGCTGGGAGTGGATTATTCCCTGACTCACAGCTGTTACAATCCTGATACTGAGGGCAGGTCATGCGGCAGATGTGATGCCTGCATACTGAGACTGAGCGGTTTTGCAGAAAACGGAATGAATGATCCTGTCGCTTACCAGCCGGAGATGAATAATGGGCTATAGAGTGAAGGAAATCGTGTATACTCTTCAGGGTGAGGGGGCCAATTCAGGGAAAGCCGTTGTACTGTGCCGCTTTGAAGGATGCAATCTGAACTGCAGTTTCTGTGATACCGATTATCAGGGTATCGACGGTCCGGGCGGAGGGGAATTCTCGTCCGCCAGCTCCCT
Source organism: Candidatus Fermentibacterota bacterium (assembly GCA_003644925.1). Lineage (GTDB taxonomy): Bacteria > Fermentibacterota > Fermentibacteria > Fermentibacterales > JCC-6 > Aegiribacteria. The sequence continues at coordinate 8,863 of QNDS01000067.1, read as the reverse complement.
TGCGGAGGCTGTCACTGAAAGACTCCAGGGTCAGATCGATCAGCCCCGGGTGCTGTGTACCGGAGGTGAACCACTACTGCAGATTGACGGGCAGCTTACACAGGCTTTCCATAGCAAAGGGTTCGAGATCCTGCTGGAAACAAACGGGACGATCGAGCTTCCAGATGGAATTGACTGGGTTTGTGTAAGTCCGAAGGAAGGCAGGGAGCCGGTAGTGAAAAAGGGAAACGAATTGAAACTGCCATTCCCCCAGAAGAATGTCGATCCAGGCAGCTACCTTTCACTTGATTTTGAGCGCTTCTACCTGCAGCCAATCTCCGGGATTGATCTGGAGGAAAACACTCGTCAGGCAGTTGAGTACTGCCTTAATAACCCCCGCTGGGCTCTGAGTCTTCAGATACATAAGTATATAGGTATACCGTAGAGGAGATAATGGAATGGAAGTATACAGAGAATTCAAATTCGATGCCGCCCATCTGCTCCCGAATCTGGAGCCGGAACACAGATGCAGCAAGCTCCATGGTCATACTTTTCGAGCTCTGATTCATCTCGAGGCCGGGGTAGGAAGTGAGACCGGATGGGTAAGGGATTTCGGAGAGATTAAAAGGCTATGCGCCCCGGTTATCGAAAAGCTTGATCATAAATATTTAAACGATATCCCCGGGCTTGAGAATCCCACCAGCGAGAATATCGCAAAATGGGTATGGAAAAGGCTGAAACCGCTACTGCCCGAACTGAGCATGGTAGAGATAAAAGAGACAGCATCAACAGGATGCAGGTACAGAGGGCAGGAAGATAGATGAACGATATTCAGAACAGTCCCGATTTTCGGAACATCACGCTGGACGAAGCCGGTATCAGGAACCTTCAGTATCCCGTAACACTTCTTGACAGGACTAATGAAAAACAGAGAACGGTAGCTTCCATATCGATGTCTGTGGAACTTCCCCATCATTTCAAGGGGACACATATGAGCAGATTTGTGGAGGTGCTTGCGGGGCACACATGTGAATTTGACGGCAGAACCATCCCCGCGATCCTTGCAGAATTGAAGCAGACTCTTGATGCCCAATCAGCCAGGATGACAGTCAGTTTCCCATATTTCCTTGAAAAGAAGGCTCCTGTAACCGGAATCGCTGCAAAAATGAGTTATCAGTGTACATTTTCCGGCAGGAGCGGTCCTGCGGGGGAGGATTTCGTTCTGAGTGTAACCGTTCCGGTAAGCAGTCTTTGCCCGTGCAGCAGGGAAATAAGCGATTACGGAGCTCACAATCAGAGAGGGCATATAACGATCGAAGTCAGAAGTTTGACAGATGAGAATGGAGTTCCTGTAATAGTCTGGATAGAGGAACTGATAGAGATCGCAGAATCATCCGCGTCATCCCCTGTTTATTCTGTTCTGAAAAGACCTGACGAGAAATACGTTACCGAACTTGCTTTCGATAATCCTGTTTTCGTTGAGGATATGGTTCGTAATGTTGCAGAAAAACTTATGGTGGATGAAAGGCTGACATGGTTTCAGGTTACCGCCGAAAACCAGGAAAGCATACATAATCATACAGCTTACGCCAGGTTCGAGTGGAAAAGGGACGGAGGTAATTAAGAAATCTAATTACCTCCGTCCCTATTTCCGTTCATAGTGTACTCCGCATCAACTGAAATAGATATCCCGCCTCTTATTCCGAAGTCCGCAATAACCCTGCACCAGCGGGGTTCCAGAGCTTCAACCAGGTCGTCCAGTATCATGTTCGCGACATGCTCATGGAAGATCCCCTCATTTCTGAAGGACCAGAAGTACAGCTTCAGCGATTTCGATTCGATAATCTTTTCATCCGGAATGTACTCTATGGTGATCGCCGCGAAATCCGGCTGACCTGTTTTCGGGCACACACAGGTAAATTCATCGGTAGTCAAAGTAACAATGTAATCCCTATCGATGTGATGATTTGGAAAAGTTTCAAGATCGGTTCTATCTGTCATTGAAATAATTCCTCCATTCAGTATGAAATCTTGGATCGAGAACCGGGCATGCGGTACTCCGTACCGGTTTTTTCCATCCATCCAGGTCAAGTCCGTTCCTTTCCCAGATAGCCATGCTCTCAACGATGAATCGCCATCTCCATTCCGGTTCCGTGTTTGACCATTCAACCGCAGTCTGAAGAAGTTCTGACTGCTTCGTGCCTCTCCATGCCGATTCAAGTGAAAGCAGGCGCCCGGCGAGCTGATCATGCGTTTCTTCGGGCAACGTGGAATCGGTAATTTCTCTCTGTCTTTCTGAACGTGCTTTGAGAACACTGTTCAGATCTCCCGTCCCGGTGCACAGGGAGAGACACTTCTCATGATCACCTCTTGCTTCTGCAAGCCTGTAGAGAGGTCCGGTTCTCAGCCTCTGCGCCGCTTCGCTGTTTCCCGCCGCCTCATGCTCCCCGGCGGCTCTCTCGAACAGTCTCTCCCCCTCTTCCCATTTCCCTGAGTGACAGGCCAGGTCTGCCATTATGGAGTAGCCGGGCGCCCAGGAGGGGTTGTCCGATACCAGTTTCCCGCAGATATCTCCGGCGGCCGTAAGATTTCCGAGCTGCAGGAGAATTCTGATCTCTTTTCTGCGGAGCTTTCTCAGTCCCACAGGGTCGGTCACCAAACTGATCCTGTTCCGGATAGAAAGCAACCTTCTTCCCAGAAAGCCTTCAGAAGCTACCGACATGGGAAACACCCTCTCTGTTTTATTTATCTAGATCCATTTCTTTTTCTTAAAATGTATAAGCATTGCTAAGGCTATTACCAGCATAAGCCCGAGTGCGGCGAAATAGCCCCACTTCCAGTAAAGCTCCGGCATGTTTCTGAAATTCATACCGTAGATGCCGGTGATAAAGGTCAGGGGAATGAAGATCGTTGCCAGGATAGTGAGAATCTTCATCACCTGGTTCATTCTGTTGTTAACGCTTGAAAGGTATGTATCGTGCATCCCGGAGATCAGATCTCTGTAGGTTTCCACAGTATCGATAACCTGTATGGTATGATCGTACAGATTCCTGAAAAACAGCGTTGTCGGTTCCTTCAGCAGATCCGATCCGCTTTTTTCCAGAAGAGCGATCTCTTCCCTCAGTGGCCATACCGTTCGCCGCATGAAGAGCATTGCTCTTTTGAACCTGTGTATTTTCGAAATAGTATCAGGTTCCTGATTCAGAATGACCCTGTCCTCAACCCGTTCGATCTGGTCTCCAATAGTCTCCAATATCAGAAAGTAGCTGTCCACCACTGCATCGATAAGGGCATATGCGAGGTAGTCAGCCCCAGTCCTGCGGACCCGTCCTTTGCACTCCCTTATGCATTCCCTTACAGCATCGAATACATCTCCCGGCTTTTCCTGAAAAGTAATAACGAAGTTCTCTCCGAGAATAACACTTACCTGTTCAGGCTTCATTCCGACATTGATATCGGAATAGCTCAGCATCTTCAGGACAATAAACAGATAGCTGTTGAAATCCTCGAACTTAGGTCGCTGCATTGTATTGACGATATCCTCAATCGTCAGGGAGTGAAGGCTGAAAAGTTTTCCGATCTTCTCTATAATTTCTGTATCATGAATGCCCTCAACGTTAATCCAGACAACATCGGATGATTTGCACAGAGCGGCGCACTCTTCGGGAGAGGTATTCTCCTTCTCCTCGTACAGGTTCTCGTTGTAGCGGATATAGGATAGTTTAACCTCCTGCATCATTCTCCTGCCGATGAATAGAGGGGTTCCGGGCGGTTGACCGGCTTTCCTGTGAGCCCCGCTGGAGTAATTCTTTCTCATTACCATAAGGATCCCCTTTTTCTATGTGTGCCGCAAGACCGGAAGTTCTGATACTTCTATACGTATCTGAATAGAATATACAATCCGCCAAGAATCACAAGCACACCACATGCCTTTCGCAGTATCGGGACGATGCCTGATTTTTCATTCCATTTCAGAAAATGCTGGATTGTACCGGAGAATGTTCCAGCCCCCACGATGACTCCGCAGTGACCAACGGAAAAGGCGATTACAAGCAAAATAGCAAAGACAGGGTACTTACTGCCCGTACTGAAGGCTACACCGAGAATTGGAGCCATGAAAGCGAAGGTGCAGGGGCCGAGAGCAATTCCGAATACGAGCCCGAGAACAAAGGCTCCGGGAAGACCGGGTCTTTTTGATGAAATGCTCTTATCCCCTTTGAAAGGAGACGGGAGAACCTCGAGCAGATTCAATCCGAAGTAAAGCATCACTGCTGCGGCGAAGTAATACCCGAACTGCCCTATATCTCCAAGCAGCCGCCCAGCGGCAGCTGTGGCGAAGCCCACAAGAATTATCGTGATCATTATTCCAAGGGAAAATACTGCTGAAATACTGAAAGCCCTGTTTGCACCGGTGTTTCCCTGTCTGGAAATGTATCCTACGACCAGGGGAATACTTGCCAGATGACAGGGACTGAGAAGAATACTCAGCACTCCCCATAACAAAGAGAGAGGAATTGCAATCGGAGCTGCTGACTCGACGGCTCCAGTGAATGAAGCTATCAGGCTTTCCATACTGCCTAATCCTGAGAAGGAGATGAATGGTAACCGAACTCAACCAGCTTCGCTGTCATGTCTTCCCTGCTCATGTAGCCTTCATGCCTGAACAGCTCATTCCCGCGTGCATCAAAGATTATCTGAGTAGGGATGAGCCTGATGCTGTATGAGCGTGCTGCGTTCGGATTCTCGTTCACGTCAATGAAATCGACATTCACAACTCCCGCATAGTCCTCGGACACAGCTTCCAGTTCCGGGACCATCATCTGGCATGGTGTACAGGAATGTGAGCCAAGATCCAGGAGCCTGGGTAAATCACTGTCAACAGAACCAGCTGTCGTATCAGCGGATTCCTGATTCTTTCCTGCAAGAATAGCTGCTACTGCGAGAAGACAGACTAATACTATGATTACGTATCTCGTGGTCCTGTTCATGTCTCTTATCTCCCTGGCCTACTTTATGTAATCGATTATCTGATCGATGGAGGGAACGGATCCTGCGATCTTTACTTCGCCGTCAACCACTAGAGCCGGAGTCAGCATCACGCCGTAGCTGATTATATCGTTAATGTCCGTTATCTTTTCCAATTCGTAATCAATACCCAGTTGTATTGCTACCTGTTCAGCGAGTTCGGCAAGTTTGATGCATTTGGGACAGCCGGTACCGAGTATCTTGATCTCCTTTTTCATTTTTGCTCCTAACCAAAAAACAGTCCGAAGGCTATTCCGCTGATTGTTGCCATTACAACAACCAGCGATATGAAGGTAATTGTTCTGGATGTCCCCATTATGCTTCTGATAACAAGCATGTTCGGAAGAGAAAGAGCGGGGCCGGCCAGCAGGAGAGCCAGTGCGGGCCCTTTGCCCATGCCTGCGCCGAGGAGCCCCTGAAGGATGGGGACTTCCGTGAGAGTCGCGAAATACATGAAAGCTCCAGCTATAGAGGCAAACAGATTTGCAAAAATCGAGTTTCCTCCGACAGCCGAACTGACCCATTCGGATGGTATCAGACCCTCATTTCCGGGTCGTCCAAGAAGAGCCCCGGCGATCAGCACTCCGGCAAAGAGCAGGGGAAATATCTGCTTTGCGAACCCGAATGTGGAGTCGAACCACGATCGCGTTTCACGGTTGCCTGTTGTAAGAACGGCTGAAAACCCGATAAGACCGATTGCAAAGGCAATCACTGGATGCCCCGGAAGAGTCGCGGCAGAAAGAGCAACAGCAGCAGCGACGATCAGCAGTTTCCAGAGCTTTACATTGAACCATGCTGTCAGGATCGATCCGAGAAGGATGGAAAAACCGCCCGTAATAATCCATTTCCACGAATAGACAAAACTCCAGAGTCCCGAGTCGGCGGCAGGTCTCCCCCAGTTGGCGAATATGAGAATGCCGACCATGCTCGCGAAATACAGAGTTGTCTGCCACAGGGGGCGGGAAACATCATCGTGATTACTCGATGCCTGTGCAGTAATTGTTCTTTCATTCTCTTTCTTTGCATAGATCAGGTGCATCAGAAGCCCTATAACGATGCTGAACACTACTGCCCCGACCGCGCGGGCTATGCCCAGCTGAAGTCCCAGAATTCTCGCGGTAAGAATTATTGCAAGAACATTGATTGCGGGACCTGAGTAGAGAAAAGCGGTGGCCGGTCCGATTCCTGCGCCCATCCTGTAAATACCGGCGAAAAGGGGAAGCACGGTACAGGAGCAGACAGCCAGGATACTTCCGGAGACAGAAGCGACTCCGTAAGCAACAACTTTTTTTGCCTGCGCTCCAAGGTATTTCATTACTGAAGCCTGGCTCAGGAACACTGATATTGCCCCTGCGATAAAAAATGCCGGAAGAAGGCAGGTCAGAACATGTTCCCTCGCATACTCCTTAAGCAGAAACAGGGCTTCAAATACGGCATTGTCGAAACGATTCCATCCGACCGGCAGAAAATACGCTATCAGGAAGAAACCCAGCATGTAGCCCATGGGATTTCTATCTTTCTTCCAGTCCATCAGTTCTCCCCTGAACAGCAATCCGCAGGCTCATCTTCACCATTGAGAACCTTCTCGACACAATCAAAAAAGTTCAGTACACATGGTGTCCGAAGCCGGTACAGTACTCTGGTGCCGCTCTTCATGCATGAAACAATCCCCGCATGACGGAGAATCAGAAGATGCCGGGATACAGTGGAAATATCGAGACCCACCAGTTCCGTTAAAGCCCCGACTGTTTTTTCATTCTTTGAAAGTTCCTCGACGATCACGAGACGTGCGGCATTAGCCATAGCTTTGATTACTTCCGCTCGCTTTTCAAACCGAACCATATCCACTGGCATGGTGATCCCCTTCTATTCTTGTATATTTGTACAATATAACAAATACTCTCTGCGGTCAAGCTATCGATGTGCGGAAGCCGATGGAATCTTATTCTCTTGAATGTGTATAATTGATACAGATTGAAGGAGGTACGCTTAATGGTACTTATGATTTTGCTGACACTGGCCGGTTCGCCGGTAACCGCAACTTCGGATGAAACTGTATTCGTGCATGAATGGGGAGTTGTCTCGATAGATGAGGTTATCCCGATGGCACAGGGGGCACAGCAGGGTTACCTGGATGAGCACGGAATGCTGCTGCCGTATTACCCAATGATAGTCGATGCTCCGGTGCTATGGTTCCATGGCCCGGAATTTACCGGTACTCTTACTGTGGAAGTGCAGAACGGGTATTTCTCCCTTCTCATTCCCCTGCCGGTTTCAGAGTCCATCGATGATGAGTCTATTCCGGTATTTTCCGAGGGTGACAATTACACGGCTGTCTGGAAGGATTTAGTTTTTACAGATGCTGCATCCATAAACAGCGACAGACCCAGCGACAGAATAAGTGCTCCCGGCGACAGTGCCGAAGACGGTTTCGAGTGGGCAATGCCGTTCTGGCGTGAAGTTCCGGCACTGACCGTAACGTACGAGGCAGGGAATTTCGCAGACCGGTTCATCTACTACGAGTGTTCAGCATCGAACCTCTTTGATCAGCGGGAACCCTCCGAAAGTTACCAGCGCCGCTCTCTTGTGTTTCATGAAGAAGAGGGAGAACTCAAAGCCGACCTGGTGGTCGACCCGGGAAACAGAATCAGGATTGAATTAGCCGTTTCAGATGAAGGGATACTTGAGGTTCTTTCCGAATGGGGCAACGATAATTTTCTCGAAGAAGAGATCGAAGCCCTCTGGAAAACCTGGAAGCCGAGTATTATGACCAGATGTATTCAGGACGAAGAGGTGATAGTTCTGTTCCCCCTCACGGATCAGCAGGTTGAATCGATCAGCACGATCGATCTGCATACTGACCAAGGGTATACTGTGCAGTACTACCGCCTGTTTCTTGGCATGGGGAGCGTGTAGGGTATACAATAAGGGGAGGGGCGTATGGGTTCTTTCAGTAGATCCGGTCCGCACGGTTATTCAGAGGTTCCCGTTCTTGTGCAGTGGATGGCTACGCTGAAATGCAATCTCAGCTGCCGGCACTGCCTTTCCGTCAGTCGGGATAACGGTTTTGGCGACATGCCGTTGCCATCGGTAAAAAGACTCATCGATGAAGTTGCTGAAATGGGTGTGGAGGAGTTTCTCGTTACAGGTGGAGAACCTCTGGCAAGAGACGATCTGCCGGAGATCATAGATTACCTTGGATTCAGGGGGCAGAACTGGACCCTGAATACTGCGGTAATGCCTTCAGAATATCAGATGAAAGCGCTCAGAGAAAACAGTCCCGGTTTTGTGGCGGTGAGCCTGGATGGACCGGGAGAGGTTCATGATTCGTTCAGGGGGCGGAAAGGGTCATGGCAGGAGGCAATGGATGCTATCGGCTTCTTCAGATCCCTGTCTGGAGTCAGGATCTGTGCAGGCACCACAGTAACAAGTATCAATTACCGCTATCTTGAAGAAACCTTCCATCTTGTGGCCGCAAGCGGTGCTGACCAGTGGGGAATTCATCTGCTGGTTCCAGAAGGAAGAGCATCGCACAATACCGATCTGTTTCTCTCAAAAAGACAGCTGCAGCGACTGATTAAATTCGTTGCCCGGAAGCGAGAATATTTCAATGTTGAAATGGCGGATGAAATTGGTTATCTGGGAAGCATGGAGCCCCTTGTAAGAGATTTTCCACTAACGTGCGGGGCGGGAAAATCTCAATGTGTGATCCTTCCGGACGGGGAAGTAGTCCCTTGTACAACACTGGACAGGTCATTCAGTGCGGGGAATATCCATAACAGACCCCTGAGGGAGATCTGGGAAGATGGTTTCAGTAAACTTCGGAATTACGAGCCTGATGGAGAATGCAGAGAGTGTA
>QNDS01000066.1 GCA_003644925.1 Candidatus Fermentibacterota bacterium | reverse complement strand
GGAGACCTTGGCGCGACCTACGAAAACGCAAGCAGATTGTATGCTCCCCAGTTCGAAGAAGTGCTTTCCTCCCTGACAGTCAACTACGGCACATTCGAAGGCGGCTGCGACACTCCTCCAGCCCCCTACCTCATAGTCGGACATTCTGACTTCGTTACCACCGGTATGGACGCTTTCGTAACCTGGAAGGAGAGCCTTGGTTTTGACGTAACCATGGTCGACCTCAGTGTAACCGGAAGTTCAGCCGCAGAGATCCAGACCTACATTCATACTGCAATCAACAGCGGAACCGTCTACGTGCTGCTCGTCGGTGACACAGGGTACCTTCCCGGCGGCACGGCAACTGCATACGGCGGTGTAACCGACCTTTACTACTCAGCCCTTGATGACGGCGGCTTCATACCGGATGCCTTCCTTGGCAGATTCTCCGTAACAACAGTTGGCCAGACAGTATTGATGGCCGACAGGGTCATTGATTACGAACAGAATGTCAGCGGAGCAACTCCATGGGTACAGAATACCTGCTGGATAGCAAGTGTTGACAACTCCGGTATCTCTGAAGGAACACACAACTTCTGCATTACAAATTATCTCGATCCTCTGGGATACACATACGACAAGATTTACCCTGCATCCGGCGGCACCGCCGCACAGGCTGTGACCTCCATAAACGGCGGCATATCGATGCTCACGTTCTCCGGTCACGGCAGTTCTACAAGCTGGGCGGACATGTCCTTCGGACAGAGCAGTTTCAACACTCTCACAAATGGGGACATGCTTCCCGGAGTTCTTTCGCACGCCTGTAATACTGGAGAATACAGTGTAGGCACCTGCTGGGCCGAAACCTGGACAAGAACACCCGGCAAAGGTGGCCTCTGGTTCTGGGGTTCGGTGCCCTCATCCTACTGGGATGAAGATGATTACCAGGAAAAGGGAGAGTACGACTACTTCCTCGGACAGAGTATCAACTGGTCCATGGGCTTCCTCAACGGCGGGAAGATGGCCGTGTTCGTCGCTTACAGTGGCGGCGGCAGAACACAGTATTACTATGAGGGTTACAACCTTATGGGAGACCCCTCCGTCCAGATGGCTATCTGGGGAGGCACCGGTATGGAAGAGCAGCATGGCAGCACCCTGCAGAATACCAGCATTCTTGTAAGCAATCCTGTCAGGTCCGCTGCAGTTGTCACACTCAGTGGAAACGGCCCTGCGGAACTCAACGTCTTCGACCTTACAGGCAGGCTTGTTGCAACTCCTTACCAGGGAGAGCTCAACGGAACTCAGATGTTCAACTGGAACGCCAGCGACCTTACACCCGGAATGTACTTCCTCCGCCTGCAGCAGGGCGGCGAAGTATCTACCGCAAGGGTAATGGTCCTTAGATAAAACTGCGTCATCAACAAAGGCAGCATGCGGGAGGGCTCGGCCCTCCCGCTTTCTTATGCAATTGACATAGTTCCTGCCGGGTAGAAGATATACAGAAAGAAAAGGGGTTGAATATGTCTGTGATTTTTCTCGCATTTACAAGAATACTTGGTATTCCAGCTGCGCTGGTCCTTATAATTCTGACTGCGACATGCTCAGGAAGTAACCCTGCAGATCCTGGGGGCGGCGGTTCAGGGGGAAGCGGTTTCGCAGGACAAATAGATCATTCCTGTTCCGATCTCAATGATATTCCGGATTCGTGGATCGACAGCGTTCAGATGAATATCCGAATGCATTACGCGCATACATCCCATGGAGGACAACTAACGACAGGTCTTAACCTGATAGAGTCGGATGACTCCACGTACGATGTTGAGATAGGGAGTTCCTGGCTGCCGGATGTATCCGGCGCCCTCTGCATTTTCGATGGACAGGAGGGTGATACCTACATCTCTCCCGATCTTTTCTGGGAAACGTCAGACGGAATGGACATGACAAGGGACGTACTCACGAACAACCCGACGATCAATGTCTGTATGTGGTGCTGGTGCGGCCAGATGGATTACTATAGTGAAGACCAGGTGCAGGCGTATATTGATTCCATGTCCGTTCTCGAAAATGAATATTCCGGTGTTACTTTTGTATACATGACAGGAAACGCACAGAATACGGGCAGTGAGGGTTACAATAGATACCTTCGCAACCAGCAGGTAAGAACGTTCTGTGAGAACAACAGTAAAATACTTTTCGACTTCGCCGACCTTGATGCCTGGTGGTACAATGCCTCCTCTTCTGTGTGGGAACAGAATACGTACTCATGGTCGGGGAGTGAAATCCCGCTGGAGCATGAACAGTTCAACGGAGACGAAGCCGGACATACAACATTCGAAAGCTGCCGTCAGAAGGGCAGTGCAGTCTGGTGGATGCTTGCAATGATCGATGGAACGGAAGGTATTTGAGCACCCGATGCTCTTGTGTAATTCATATTACTCACACTTCAAGAGAGGAAAATAAATGAGAATATTTGTACTTACAGCTGCTTTGATGATGGCAGCGGCAGGCACCGCGGGTGCCGGGTGGCTTTACGCCATCGACGGAGACAACCTATACAGCGTAGACCCCTACGACGGGGATTGGGAGTCACTCGCGTCATCCTGGGGAGGCACCGAACTGCTGACCTCCTGCCAGGGTTACCTTTATGCTATTCAGGGGGATGTTCTTTACGTTGCAGACCCGGATAACGGTGATTGGGAATTACTTTCGTCAACTTGGGAGGGCGCAAACGCCCTGACTGCCAGCTCGGGCGCACTGTACGGCTGCCAGGGCGGCATCATTTACGAAGTAGACCCCTCAAATGGTGACTGGGCAAGCATTCCCGGAGATTACGAAGGAACTCAGTTCCTGGCCTGGGCAGGTGGAGCTCTCATGATTATACAGAACGACGTTCTCTACAGGACGGATCCGAATACCGGAGATTTCACAGAGTTTCCATCATCCTACGCCGGTACTACCGCGGTTGCCGGAAACTCCAGCGCTTTGTTCGTTGTTCAGGGTGACAATCTTTACAGTATAGACCCCTATACTGGAGATTACACCGACCTTGGCGGCGGGTATGGCGGCGTCCTTGAAATGGCCGTCACAAACGGCCTTGTATACACTATCTGGGAGGGAACCCTCTGGGTGACCGATCCGGATACAGGGGCATTTGAAGGCCTTACCGTCGAATGGAACAGCACTACGGCTTTCTGTTCGCTGTAATTGTTTTTTCAAGGGCGGGATTCATAACGGATTCCCGCCCTTTCTGATACTCTACTCCACCGGATGAACCACTCCTTCTCTGAGGAATACTAGATATCCGCAGGCCGGTTCGCAGAAAAGCTTTGATACATCCTGAATGTAGTACCGCTGCTTCTCTATATAGCTCTTAACCACCTGCTCTGCAGAAGATCCGCTGAAACTGTCCGTCTTGTAATCAACAACCGTGAGCTTCCCGTTATCTCTTAGGAGAAGATCGACGTATCGTTTCCTGCTTCCTCCGGGCGTGCCGATACAGTAGGCGTATTCCCTTCCAAGTATTACAGCTTTATCAAGATCAAATGGAAGCTTCATCCGGAATAAATTGAGGGACAGTTCCCTGATCTCTTCAAAATCATCTCCATAGACCCTTCGCAGGAAATCCTCGTTATCGAGGAGCCACTGCCGGGGGGCGCTGAAATCAATCTTCTCCAATACCGAATGAACACATTCACCGATGGCCGCCCCGCCCGGCTGCCAGTTGTCAGGCTTCGGATCGATCTCAAACAGGACACTGTCATCGCTCTCACTGAAATCATCACATATTGGAGCGAGTGACCGGGGAGGGGGAGAATGGTGTGATACTTCAACCGGGGGGATCTCTTCAATGCTCATGCACTCTGGGTCGGACAGGGCTGCCGACTGGATATTGTCCCAGAGGATCCTGCCCGGTGAATTATTATCAACGGGTGGTGACTGCACAAAAACAACAAGGGAATCCCTTGGCCTCGTTACCGCTACATAGAGGAGTCTTCTGAATTCCGCTTTCTCCCTGGCATTGACTGTCTCTACGATCTCCGGCCAGTAGAGCGATTTCATTCTGAGATCACTTGTATCTCCCAGGGGTATGGCAAGATCGAAGGCTGCCTTCTTAACATGATCGTAAGAAATTACCTTATCATTCCTCCCCCTGCTCGAACTGGCGGAGGGGGCTGCCAGTGCTACGTTCTTCCACGCCAGCCCCTTGGCTCTGTGTATGGTGGTAACGGTGACAGCTCCTCCTTCTGCAGGAACTGTCGAAGGCTCCTCCTGTCTTGAGGGTGCCAGATTCTTATCAAGAACCGTAAGAAGCTCGACCGGGGTTTTTATCTCCCCCGCAAAGACCCGCTCGAGAAGGAATTGCAGATTTCCCAGCCTTCTTGATTCCTGGTAGCCGGCAGCTGCCACTACGGGTATCATCTCCATCTGAAAGAAGAGCTCGAAAAGAAAATCTTCAAGAGGTATCGTAAGGATGGACTGCCTGAGTTTGCAAAGCTGCCGGTTGACTTCCCTTACTTCCGGAGGGCATCCATCCGCATGTTCTGAGAAACCTGTGGTTCCGGAGGAAATTGCGCTGTTGATCACATTATCCGAAATCCCGAAGAAGAGAGACCGGAGTGTATGTACCCATGCCATTCTGTCCATGGGGTACAGGATGCATCTTACGATTTCCCGGAGGTCCGCTATTTCAGGACGGTTGAAGAAATCCCTTGATGAGTTTACATAATACGGAATTCCTTCCCTTTCGAAGGCATCGATGAAATGATGAATATGTGTTCCCGACCTGAAAAGCAGAGCGTAGTCTCCGGGCTCTTTACCATCCCTGAAGCCGCTTTTCAGGTAATCCACATACCACTGAGCCGAAAGGAGCGCTGCGTATGCCCCAGCGCTGTATCCGGCTTTGAACTCTTCGGGCATGACCGGAAGTACAATTACCCGTGCAGGCTCCCCCTCGGGAGCTCCTGGGCGGGGTTCTATCGGGGAGTACATGCAGCCGAAGGGTTGTTCTTCGGGAGTCTGATCCTCGAACAGTTGAGATCCGAAAGCGTTCACGAACCTGATTATCGCTCTGCTGCTCCTGAAGTTGGTATTGATGGTTTCGGAGAGGGCTCCGCCCGCCTCAAGACGGTTTCTGAAGCTGCGGTAAGTCTCTATGTCCGCGCTTCTCCAGCCGTAGATGGACTGCTTGTCATCAGCCACAATAGTAACGCATCCATCCGGAAGGCTCCCTGCATGTTCCAGGAATGCTGTGAAAAGCCTGACCTGGTCCGAGCTCGTATCCTGAAATTCATCTATAAGAATATGATCGAACTTCCCGGATAGGGATTCTGCAAGCATACCGTTGCCGGCTATGGCTTTCCATGTGACATGAAGCAGATCGTTATACGATAACCGGCTTCTGTCTCCATCCCATTTTCTGCGCAGTTCTCCTGCAAATCCGCAGGCAAAACTCCAGGTCAGTTCTGTCATGCTGCCGGATTTCAAAACTGGCAGGATCTTCTTGAATCGATCGACAGCCGCTTTAAAAATAACTTTGGCGTGCTCGAAATCCTCCCAGTTATTCTTGCTTCCTCCCTGGAGATTCAGTGTTGGATGCTTTTTGATAAGCTCTTGGGAACTGATCTCTGGAAGTCTCCCGCGAAGTTCATCCAGTTCCATGAGGAATTGCCTTGCTTTCCCGAACACTTTATCCGATTTATTACTGCACGAATCAAGCGCTTGCTCAACCGCGGTTCCATGCGTTTTTATGAACTCATCAAGCACTGACAGCTCGGCTGAAGCGCTGCCGACGCAATCAATCGAATCAAGCCATCTTCTTTCCTCAATTCCGAGGGCGATCTCCCTCTGAAGACGGGTTCCGGTCATTTCCAGGATTTCCCTGTGAGTGAGATCCTCAAGACTCAGAAGCCACCTGTCCCACTCACGGTTGATCTCGAGAGGATCAAAATGGCCTTCAGTTGTAGAGAATGCGGGGTCAACTCCTGTCAGATTGAAATATTCCCTGAGAATTCTGGATGCGAACCTGTGTATTGTTGATATCCAGGAAACCGAGACGGTCTTCAGGGCATCAAGACAGTTCCTGTCATCCTTTTCCCCTGCAAGCCTGTTCCTTACCCGCATTCGCAGTTCTGCAGCGGCAGGCCTGGTAAAAGTAACCACGGCGATTCGCTCAAGAGGGGTTCCCTTTTTTACAAGCTCAACAACCCTGTCCACCATAAGGGTCGTCTTCCCCGTTCCAGCGCTGGCCTGGACGAAAACATTTCTGTCCGTCTCCCTGAGGATCGCGTCTCTCGAACTCTGATCGCCCGGTACGGTCACTTTCTTCATTTCTTCAGCACCATCCCCGCGAACATTTCCATCCGTTTGTCCGATTTTACTTTTGCTTTAATCCGACTGAATGGATTTCTTCTGCATATTCCGCTGTAGTCGCAGTAATCACACTTAACGGTGGGGACCGGAGGGAACAATCCCTCGCGGATCATCGATACTATTCTATGGGCATTGAAAGAAACGGACTTCATTAGATTTTCCATTTCATCTCCGGTGAAACTCATCAGTTTTCCCGGTTTCCTTTCTGAAACAGACACATACGCCGCTGAAGCGACGTTCCTGCCCGGATAATTCTGTGCAGCCAGCTGATAGTAGAAAGGCAGCTGGAAATGCCTGCCTTCAGTGGTGCCTCTTTTTCCCGGCAGTGATCCCGTTTTTAGATCAAGCAGAATGAGGTTCGATGCATTATCCTCCATGATAAGGTCTATTCTTCCGCCTATAGGCATATCCCCGAGGCTGCCCTCCAGGCTGACTTCGCTGCCTTTATACTTCCAGCCCTTCGCTGCAAGCTGAGAAAGGCTGGACAGTATTATCTGCTTCTGCTTCTCGATGAAAATGTCTGCAAAGAGTTCTGAACCCAGCCTTCCCTCGAGAGAATGTCCGGAAGCCTGTTCTCTGAGAATGTCATCAACGCGCTTTTCAGTTGGAAAGAACCCCTGTTCCTTCACTATTTCCTCGAGGGCCGCATGGATTACCAGACCCCTTATCATCGGGTCAGGGGAAGTACCTATCTCCGTTAATTCCGTTCTTCTTATCTTCCATCCCTTTGATGACATAAGCAGCGCAAAAGGACATCGCATGTAATCCTCGAGCAAGGTGGGGCTGATCCTGTCCAGTTTTACAGGGGAGGAAGAAACTATGCCGTCATAGCAGTCAAACCCCCCGTAATTCATTCTTGAATGTTCCGCAGCATATGCTCTTGAGAACATGGGATCCACCGGGTAATCCCCGTTGCCTGCAGCAAGAACTCTTTTCTGACCGGGATGAGCGCCCCCTGCCATCTGCGAGAGAGGAGAAGAGGAGCCTGTTACGAACCAGGCGGCTTTCCCGGAGGAGTTATCCAGATGAACAAGATTCGATATGAAAGGGGATGGTGATATTTCGGCCCCTTCACTATCAGTCTGCCTGAAGATGATATCCAGGCTTTTCCCGGCGGCTTCACCTGCCTGCCGCAGAAGGAATCCATCCTCTGTTTCCCTTTCAGTCTTCAGAGCCATCTGGAGTCTGGTGCGAAGTTCTTCGCTCAACCTCGGATCCTCATCGGGGGAACCCGGATAGATCCCCTCCTCCATATCCATCAGCAGAATACTGTCAAAGAGGCTGCCTCGTATCTTCTCTATGGTGACAACCCGAAATCCTTCCGGATCGGCTGGTCGGAGCACAATATCCCGGGTCTGGTAGTTAAGCCTCAGAGCATCGCTGACCTGAGGCAGTGATATTTCCCCGGAGAATGTGAATTCACGCGGATCGAAAAGAGAATCCCTGATAGAGAGGGGAATTGATCCCGAAACGGTTTCTTCGAAGAAATTCCTGAGGTGTTCAAGATATTCAGATGCAAGTGCTACCGGCGGCAAACCGCTGAAGAAAGTGTCCAGTTTCCGCAGAAATGAAACCAGCCGGTTCTTTTCCCGGGCAGTAGAGTACCAGTCCCTCCATCTCTGCAGACCCATCCTTATACCACTGTTCTCCGCAACATCGACTATCTCAAGGGGATCAGCAGCGAGTTCATCCACAAAAATTCCTGATGCAAGCAGATTCTGAATATGGACGTAATAGAAACCTGTACCTATCGCTCTGAGAAGGTTCAAAACCAATGATCCAGCAGGAAGGCTGGACAGCTTTGTTTTCAGCGGTGCATTTACCGGAACACCTTCATGATGGGCGAGGCGGACAAGGCTTTCGCCCTCCTGTTTTCGCCGCACAACTGCTATTCTGCGTAGATCAATACCTTCTTCTATGTTCATTTCAACAATGCGCCCGAGAGCTGCTCTGCAGGCACCGATCTCCCCTGAAACTGCGGTTATCCGGAAACCTTTCACGGGAACGGCCGGTATGGATTGATCTGCAAGCGCCTCGAAAAAAGCGGCAAAGCTGTTCATCTGCATTCTGTTACCGGACCTGATCAGGGAGCCGATCCCCATATTCTGAAGGAGCTGGCTGGTTCGCTTGTATATGCTGCTCCAATGCGAATTCCCGGAAACAGGGCTGAACCAGAAGACCTCTTCGGCGGAATTGCAGAACCTCTTCAGGAAACGCCTCTGGGATGGATTCAGGTCGTAGAAACCGTAGAAGATATACGTTCCCTGAACTACGCCTGAAATGTCCTGCTCCAGTATCATATCCCCGCAGGAGAGATATCCCTTCCGCCGCTCTATATCGTAGCTGCCAAGTATCCTGCCCACCGTTTTTTCTGTAATGGACTGCCCTCCGGAAAGGGAGATGGACGTAATATCGTACAATTCAGGAGTAATCCCGTGTTCGAAAAGGCTCTCGAAAAATGTTCCCATCGAATGGGCCGTTTCGGTATTCTCCCTGAGGTCGAACAGAGGTTCTCCCTCGTTAACTGCCTTCATGGCATGAAGCGTGAAAAGGGTTCTGTCCGAATGGCTCACTTTTTCAGCAGGAAGCGGAACAGGGCTTATTTTCTGAGCCAGATGCCTGATGCCGGGAAGAAACTCTATTCCCCCTATGATCCCGGTATCGGCATCGCTCAGGAGAAGCCGTCTCAGCCTGTCCAGCTGGCCGGTGCCTGCCGAGATAACGGTAAACTGTTTTTCTTCTTTGCGTAAACAGCGTGTGAGCTCGAGAAAATCTTCCTCAAGCGCCCTGTAGTGACCTTCATAAAGGGTCTTTATAAGCATGTTTCCCGTTCACAAGGAGTGCAGCATGTCATAACTGGAAAATGAATATTGCACATAATTTCCCGCGGAACAACGTCCCTTCAAGCAAAGACGCATTTCGCAAAAAGTATTTCTGCTATTGGGGTCTGACCATCGTAAGGGAGAATCTGGCTGTGATCCTATCTCCATCGCAACTGATGCTGCCGGTGACAGTTCCTTTTGCAAGGGCATCGATGATATCGGTGGCCAGGTGACCGCAGGGACCGCAGGGAAGTGATTCGAAGCTGAAGTAGACGGGATTACCACGGGTGCCGAGAGTATCGAATCCAATCGAGGGTCTTTCTTCATATTCATTCAGGAATTGAGATCTAATAGCCAGCATACTCCGGGCTCCAGTGAGATGCAGATAACCGCTTTCATCAGTAGTGAAGTAAGGATTCTCCGCCAGGCCAAGCTCTCCATATTCGGCGCCTGACAGCTCTATAGCGATGATCGGTGATTCCGGAATCAGTTGCCGCTCCAGGAAGGCCGCCATTGACTCGGAGTTCAGAATGACCGGTCCGGTGGGGTATACAATACAGCGGTAAATACCATCTGTGAATGAACTGACTCTGCCCTGAAGTGTAAGTGTCATCCCCTCTCCAGCAGGTACCTGTAATGTAACGTATGGTTCGAAAGGGTAGGTGTCCTCCCCGCCAATGCTTAAATCCCATAGCTCAAGCTCCAGGCCATCGAGGGGCTCGAAACGGGAATCGGAGAGCCACCCGTTTCCTCTTTCCTTGAAAATAACATCTATTAACTCACTGCCGCCTGCAAATCGGACTTCCATTGTAATAGTTCTACGGGAAAGTGTATCACCCGAACAGAGAAGAATAAGCTCCTCCATATTAATCACACCGGGATGCACGAGGAAAGCGTTGAACTCGAAATGTCCCTGCAGAAGCCAGTAACCGTTGCCGGGAGTTCCGACGATCTGAAGGCTGCCTGTTGCATCCGGCAGAAGAAGAAATCCATCTCCTTCACTAATCGTCTGAGCCATCCATGACCCCAGCTCCCAGAAAGGGATTTCGAGTGTATCCCCGGGAATTGCTTCGCCAAGATGAGTTTGGGTCACCACTGCTGTTATCCCATCGTCTCCAATAGCGATAATATCCCCGCTATAGACCCACGGAAGATCATGCATGGCCCCCTCCAGATCCACGTACCAGGGACTGGCGAATGCCTGGGAACAGAGCAGGAACAGAATGGGCAAAGTCAGGTTTCTGATGCAGATTCTCATGCGATAACTCCTCTCCATATCCATTATACAATAACATTTTTCATATATTCCATTAGAACATTGATGAATCATCGAAAGGGGTGCACTGATGAATCGTGAAGAGATCCTTGAGTTCGTTCGGCGAAATTCAACTTCGTTCATGGCAACAGTAGATGATGGCGAACCCTGCGTTCGGGGAATGACTACGCCGCATATTGATGACAGTGGAATTACATTCTGCACCGGCACCGCTAAGGATGTCTGCAGGCAATTGCTTGCCCAGCCCTCTGTCGAACTCTGCTTCTGGAGTCAGGAGGAAAGGCTTCAGCTGAGGATTCGCGGAAAACTGGAGAAGCTCGACGATGAAGAACTCAAGAAACAGATAGTTGAAACGAGGTTCACTTTTCTAAAACCTGTGGTAGAGAAGTTCGGATGGGATACCCTGACGCTGTTCAGGATTTCAAAGGGTAAAGCAAGAACCTGGTCAGCTGAGAATCCTGCCGAGAGTAATCCTGTAGTATTTGATTTTTAGCGCGATGGATTAGAACATCCAGAAGTCGATATCCTTTTTCATTGCCCGCATGCTGATTTCCTCGATATCTGAATCCGCTATTTCCCGGACAGCCATCCAGAGAAGAATCTCATTTTCTATAATGTCATCGGGCAGGTAATCGGTATTGTAACCGTCATAAACAGGTGATTCTGAAAGCATCCGAAGTGTGATTTCACGCATCATATCTCTGTGCTGGCTATAGGCTTCACTGATAAGTTCGATATGTGAGTACTTTCTTCCTCCCTCAATGGAGACTTCTATCACTGCAACAGTATGATTCTCATCGAACTCATGATCGCTCTGCGATTCGTAGCCGTACGGTGCCTCCGATCCATTCGGACTCGAAATTTCGAAGAGAAGCACCGCATCCTCAGCGCTTTCAATAACATCGAAAACACCAACCGTGTATCTTCCGATACTGTCTACCCTCAGGGGTTCATAGCCGAATGTACCGATTTCCGCCGAATCCGAAGTTTTGAATATCAGATTCATCTGCTCTGCATAGGGGTGCTCAAGAAGATACTCAGCAGAAATTCCCGAAGTGTCGTTCGCGTTCCCCCACCGTTCCGTGTTCAGATCTGCTGTTAGATAATACCTCTCAACGTCTCCGGGTCTGGCACCAGCTTTGCTGTACATGAAGAATGGAGGGTCGGTGATTCTTCCATTTCTGATATAGGGATCGAGGCGGTTTGCGAATATGAGCGTTCTCCTCGCGGAGGTTCTGCAGCGAAGAGCCTCAAGAGTAGCGTATACTTCCTTCATTTCTGTCTCTGAAAAGCCCTCTGTCCCAAAAAGCGGTTCGTTAACCACTCTCCACATCAGGGCTGCGAGGGACAACGAAGGGTGCTCTGTATTGAGAGCGCTGCACACAAGAGCGCAGCGGTCAGCGATGTTCTGCGGCAGAGTTCCCTGCTGAAAACAGTTAAGGATATCCCAGGCCGGATCATCCCTGTCAAATTGATCAAAGTACAAACTCTGTGTTCCCGGCAGATAACCGGCTGACTGTTCCACATAGTGATTCATGATTATTCCATCAGCAAGCGTAGGGTCAAAAACCACCTGCTGAACATCTGATGGTTGCTCTGCCTGGACTTCTGCACTCCGGCTCAGCCCCGAAGCAAGAGCGCCGAGACAAACTGTGATTCCAGCTGCTGTTTTCAGAGAATCCGGAACATGCCAGATTTCCCTGAAACATTCTTTTCCATTTTTC
>QNDS01000065.1 GCA_003644925.1 Candidatus Fermentibacterota bacterium | reverse complement strand
GGATGGCACGTATGTGAAGGGCGGCAGATCATCATTATCGTACGGAATGGGCTGCATCGGGTAGGGTGTGATCTGCCCTATTTCGACTGTTTTCATCGATTCAACAGTGAAGGTTACCGACGGGTTTTCAGGCAGCGCCGCGAGGAACGAAACTTTCGGAAGCTGCGGGTAACCGGGTTCAAGAGCGGAGATGGTCATGCCGGGTACGTTGAGAATGGTGAAATCCAGCCCGTCCTCGGTAGTCTCGGTCAGACCTATGCCTGGAATCATGACATCAATAACCATGCCTGAAGGTGTGGATTCAATAACCGTTACCGTTGCATGATCAAGAGTATTGAATCCGAAATCGATCCAGTCCGCGAAGAGAGCACCACAGAGTATCAGAAGAACAAAAACAGTTGTTTTCATAATGTTTCCGTTTCGTATTGTGAGTAAAGAAAGACATTCTCAAATAAAATACACCACTTCAATATATATTCCTAATAAAGGATTTGAACTTCAATGTCCATACGATATCCCGTATGAAATTTCAGGTTGATCCAGCGGATTATGAAAACTGTCGTATATTAACTCAGAATAAAAGAATCACAGTATTGTATTCATTCAGGAAAGGGCATCAAATGTATTTAGCAGCTGCATTGTTAATCATACTGTCCGGTGCAGACGGAAGTGCATCATCCGGTTATATGGAGCCTGATCAGGTGCTGATAGACATAGTTGATGTTCAGTGGGCACCATGGACCAGCGTCTCTCCGGATTTTCAGAACTGGCTTCTTCGTTTTCCTCAGGCGAATCCCTCAATTGCAGAGCTTGCTCAGGAAGAAATGAAACTGGCCGGTATGCGTTTCAGCCCTCAGACGTTTGCTCCAAGCCGGACAAGACGGTTCGTTGATCTTTCACTTCTGAGGTACCCTGAACTTGAAACCGTGGAAGTACACTCCCTTCCGGATAATCCCCGGATACTCAGCACAAGCTGGTCGCCTGACGGCTCGATGGTTGCTTTTACCAACGAAACCCCCGAAGGTGTGGAACTCTGGGTAATTGATGTTGAACCGGCTGAGGCCCGGAAACTGACAGATGCAGTTCTGAGCCTTACCGCCAACGAATGGCCTGAATGGCTCTCGGATGGTACGGGTATAATCTGCTGTATTATCCCGCAGGATCATGGTGAACCCCCCGCCCCGAATCCTGTTCCTTCGGGTCCCGTTATACAGCAGACAACCGGAGCTGCGGCACCGGCACGAACCTACCAGGACCTTCTTGAAAATCCCTGCGATGAGGATCTCTTCGAGTACTACCTTACTTCGCAATTGTCTGTTGTCCGAATGGATGGCAGCATCGATAAAGTCGGAGACCCCGGAATCATCTGGTACTATTCTCCGTCACCTGATGCCCGGTACATGCTGGTTTCACAGCTGGTGAGACCTTTCTCCTACATGGTAACAGCCGGAAGATTCGCGGAGCTTGTTGAAGTCTGGGACTTTGAAGGGAATACTGTTTTCGAAGTAGCGGTTTTCCCTGTAAGGGATGCAATTCCAATAGCTACGGGGAGTACATTCGAGGGACCGCGAAGCATTGTCTGGAGAAGTGACGCGGATGCCACTCTCTGCTGGACTGAAGCGCTTGATGGAGGAGATGCGGGAGCGGAAGCTGAACTCCGGGACAGGATTTATCTGCTTGAAGCACCCTTCGATGCAGAACCGGCAGAGCTTCTGGACCTGACCAGCAGATTCGGCGGAATAGTCTGGGGGAATGATTCTCTTGCCATTGTTTCCGAATGGTGGTGGCCCACAAGGAACGAAAGAGGCTGGAGAATAAGACCGGGACAACCGGATTCCGAACCCGAGCTGCTTGCCGACCGTTCATGGGAGGACAGGTACAGTGATCCTGGAACCCCGAGAACCAGGCTCGACAGCAGAGGAAAAAGTGTGCTTGTTACATCTCCCGATGGTGGTTCAATCTACCTCGCGGGTGACGGCGCGTCGCCCGAAGGTGACAGACCGTTCCTTGACAGACTGGATCTTTCCACACTGGAGGCTGAAAGGCTCTTTCATTCTCAGCCTCCCTTTTTCGAGCGCCCATCCAGGTTCATTAATGATGAGTGCACCAGGTTCCTGTTTCTAAGGGAATCGGTTAACGATTACCCCAATTACTATGTCAGGGATCTGTCGAACGATGCCGACATACAGGTGACCTTCTATTCAAGTCCGGTAACGGTCCTCGACGGTATGCATAAGGAGCTCATTACCTACAAACGTGAGGACGGTCTTGATCTTTCAGCGACACTCTATCTGCCTCCGGGTTACAGCACGGAAGATGGTCCCCTTCCCATGGTGATGTGGGCCTATCCTCAGAACTATCGTTCGGCCTCCGCCGCCGGCCAGATATCAGGTTCACCCTGCAGGTTCGATTACATCGGCTGGTGGTCACCTTTGATTTGGCTTACTCAGGGTTACGCTGTTCTTGATGATCCGACCATGCCCATCATCGGTGAGGGAGATGAACAGCCTAACGATACTTTCATAGAGCAGCTTGTCATGAGCGCCGGAGCGGCTGTTGACGAAGTTGTAAGCAGGGGAGTGGCGGATCGGGACAGGATAGCCATCGGAGGGCATTCATACGGTGCATTCATGACGGCGAATCTCCTTGCCCATTCGGACCTCTTCGCGGCGGGACTGGCAAGGACAGGGGCGTACAACAGAACACTAACACCCTTCGGTTTCCAGTCGGAGGACAGATCGCTTTGGGAAGCCAAGGAAATATACATCGAAATGTCGCCGTTCATGAACGCTGACCTGGTCGACGAACCGATACTTCTCATTCATGGGGATGCGGACAGCAATTCAGGAACCTTCCCGATGCAGAGCGAGCGGTTCTTCGCTGCCCTGAAGGGGTTGGGTGGAGTTGCCAGGCTCGTTATGCTTCCTCTTGAAAGCCATAGTTACAGAGCGCGGGAATCCATTCTGCATGTACTCTGGGAAACGCAGGAATGGCTGCGGACCTATGTGAAGGAGTAGAACCATACAGGTAAACCGGACTCTGAATAATGTTCTCGAACTTAATTGAAAAGGGCACTCAGTTACGCGGAGTGCCCTTTTTCTTATCAGCCCGTTTCTCTTTGAGGGTTTTCTTTGGTTTTGTCTTGGTTTCCTTTTTCTTATCCCTGCTTTTTGACATAAGTCTTAACCTCCAATCTTTGCGATTCCGAACCTGAACTGGCGTGTTTTAACAATTCAACATAATATGCAGGATTTTTGACCTGATGACTTCTTCTTTGAGACGAACGAGTAAAATACTTACCTGTTTCAGATATCTTTTTGGATTTGCCAGTTAGACCCTTCGCAACTCTGCATCATTGACAGGAAAGGAATACCCTCTGTATTCTTGACTTTGGCAAGTAACATTCCTGTAGTTCACAGATCTCAATCACTTTAAGAGGAGAACTGAATGAAATTTCTCAGATATGCAGTTACCGTTGTATTCATTACTTTCTCTTTGCTTTTTATTTCAGGCAGTTCGAAAGACTCAGAAGAAGAATACAATACAGTTGAAGATTCGGTACTTGAGTCATTTCTGGATGAGTATGGATTCGCCACATTTGATGGGCTTGATCCGCACAATGGAGAAGGTGAACATCCTCTTAAGCTTGCTGTAGACACAGGGAACTTTGAAGTTGCCCGGATGCTTATTGCAGAGGGAGTAAATACTGACATTATGTATACTCTTGGAATAGACCATGCAGGGCTATTTGAATGCGGTATGCCGGCAGAAGATGTTGAAGCAGTGTCAGAGCTTTACGGGGAAGTTGAGATCACAGAGGTTGATCGAATGACGGAGGGCATGTCAAATCCGGTTCTTGAATTAACCTTTGAAAATGATACGTCAAAAACCCTGGTTCTGGAATTGATTGAGACTGATCATTCAATCTGGAGAATCTGGAGAATAGTAATATTTTCAGATACGTTTTTAACAGAAGAAGGAATTGGCATAGGTTCTACTTTCGAAGATCTTGAGGACAATTATCTGATTGATGGTGTATACTGGGGAGAGGGTGGAGAGCCCTGTGCCGTTGTAGAGTCGGTTGGGATGTCATTCATACTGGAGGAGGGAGACTGGTGGCAGATGGGTGAAGTAGTTGGAGAAATCCCCGGGGTCACAAGAATAATCATTATCCTGAAATGGAAGTGAATCCAATTCAGCGCATTCTTCTGAAGGAGAACTCTATCTGCTGGATAAATCCGGTGAGATAACCCGGCTTACGACAACTGCAGGCTGGCAATCCGCATGACCCGAGCTGGAGCCCGGACAGCGGCATGATAGTTTACAGCCACTACGATGGATCGCGCCCCTGGACCGATACCGAGACCGTGGCATTCTGCTGGAGTGGAGGGATACACTGAAATCTATCGTAGTCAACACTATGCGGATGTATGACTGATTGCTGCATGCAGTTCAGTATACTTAATTCTTATTAATGTACTCAGGAGGATTTAAATGGAAATGCGTACTTCACGGAAACTGCGAATGAGCTTTATTCTGACGTTTTCAGTTCTAGTACTTGCCACCGGGTGCTTCCTTTTCCCTTCAAGCGGTTTTTATAACATACTTGAGATCAAAGGGTACGTACTATCGTCTATTGATTCCACTGCTGTTGAAGGTGCGGAAATACTTGTTTACGAAGCAACAGGAAATTTAGTTAAGGATACAGCATACTCTGATTCACTCGGCTACTTCACGTGCCGCTGGTCTTCTCTCGCGGATGACGCAGGGGATTATCGCGAATGGATAGTAGTTGTGCATGATATCGATGGAGATCAAAACGGAGTGTTTGCAGATAAAGATACCACACTTATCGAGGAAGATCCTGAGCATAATGCTTATGCGGAGTGGGAACTGATTTTCTATGTAGATCTTCAGTGATACGCTCAGGTCGGTGAAATACAGCTTACTAATTCCCTCACAGCTCTTCAGCCGATAAGATCTCTGGTTCCAATCAGAGTCCATGGGGGTGAATTTGCATAAGCTGGTGATACTGTTGTACATTCAATTCAATAGTATATTTACATGTGATCAATAACCGTGGATTACAGGAGGATACTATGAAGCGTATGTCTGTACTATTGCTTTTGTTGTCAGTTGTTGCTTTTGCCGTGCCGGAGAATGGATTTACACCAAGGACCTCTCAGCTGTTCCCGTCTGCCATGGTCCGGTATTCCACACCTATCAAAGTCAGCGGGGTATTAGGTTTAGTCTTCATGCAGCTCCATGGCCAGGACAGCTATAGCGGTTTCTTTGCGCAGATCGAACCCGGAATCGCAGGTGGTAAGATCAATGTTGGATACCGGTATGGAGAACACCATTTCATGCCGCTCTACAATATCGGTCTTGCAGTTTCAGTTATGCAGACTTGGAGCAGCCCTCTGCAGGACGTTGAGAGTGACCAGACATATCTGGGTCTGGAACTTGTGGGAGCGTTCAGCGTGGTGGGATTGAATGGTGGTGTGTTCAAACACATTGCGGGTGATGATGAAGACAGTAACTGGATATACAGCCTTGGTATAGGTGTAGGCATCTAAAAGGAGAGTTACGCATGAAAAAGTCAGTTGCATTACTGATCGCAGTACCGGTGCTGTTCCTCACCGCATGCGGCAATCCGGAACCGCAGACGGAGGATATCAGCATGGATAATCCACCTGAGCAGCCTCCTTTAGAAACTGAACCGGTAGAGGAGCATTCAGAGGAATCAGTCCTCTACTATTCTTTTCTAGAGATCGATGGCAGTGAACTGCCAACAGGGAGAGTGGTCGTTCTCCCGGATATCCTGATTCTCGTGCCGACGTCGACAGGTATGATCTGCGTTGGTGATCCCGCTGTTAATATCAGCGAGGCATTACGGTCTATGATTAATGACCCGCGCAACGAATGGACGAGCGATGATCTGGAAATCAGCAACGTTACTTTCAGCGCGGGGCACGCAGTCGTGGAGCTGCAGGGTGAGATATTCGGTGCAGGTGATATCGTGCTTATCGCTTCGGGCATGCAGGTTCTCATGACTGTATTCACTGACAATTCAGTGCAGACTGCCACAGTCACGCTGAATGGAGAATGCATAGGCAACCTCGGTATCAGCCATGAGAGCGAAGCCAGACCAGCCGACTATGTGTATGCCCGGGCGGAAATCGAAGCCTTTAGCCGGTAGAACCTGCTATTCCTCCTCAATAAGCCCAAGGATGAACGCGTACTGTTCAGCGTAGTCACGCAGCCAGCTGAAACGTCCAGATGCACCTCCGTGACCGGTTCCCATGTTTACCCGCAGAAGAACCGGATCGCTGCCTGTATTGAGATTCCTGATTCCGGCCACCCATTTTGCAGGCTCCCAGTAACCAACCTGGTTATCGTTTACACCCGTATAAACGTAGAGTGCCGGGTAATCGACAGCATCCAGGTTATCCACGGGTGAGTAGGAGAGGATGTACCAGTATTCCTCTTCATTTTCCGAAGGATTTCCCCACTCGTCGTACTCGTTGGTTGTAAGCGGAATAGTGGGGTCAAGCATCGTAGTCAGGGCATCGACAAAGGGAACCCCCGCTACAACTCCGCGCCAGATGTCCGGCCTGAGGTTGATTATCGCTCCCATCAGGAGCCCTCCGGCACTCTCACCCATGGCAAATACATTTTCCGGGTCACAGTATCCTTCTGCTATGAGGTATTCGGTGCAGACTATAAAATCGGTGAAGGAGTTCATCTTGTTCAGAACCCTTCCCTGATTGTACCACCAGCGACCCATTTCACTGCCACCACGTACGTGTGCGACAGCGTACACGAACCCCCTGTCAAGGAGAGAGAGCCTTGCTGAACCGAACATGGGGTCCATACTCGAGCCGTATGCTCCGTATCCGTAGATCAGAAGAGGATTTTCACCTTCTTTGAAAAGGTCTGTTCTGTAGACAAGGCTTATCGGAATAAGTGATCCATCATCAGCAGGAGCCATTATCCTGTGTGATTCGTACAGTGATCTGTCAAAGTTTTCTCCGATATCATCCATCTTAAGAACCCTCATAGTATCGGCATTTATATCGTAGGCTACAGTAGACCAGGGGGTTGTCATGGATGTGTAGTACAGCCTGATGGAATCGGCCGAAGCATCGAAGTTTGAGGAAGTGTAAAGAGTGGAGGCCTCCTCTCCCAGATTGGCGTAGTACCCGCAGCCTGATTCTCTGTTGACAAGGAAAAGTTTTCTGAGGCCATCAGTTCTTACCGAAACAGCAATAAGATCATCGAAAATATCAATTCCTTCTATCAGAACACTATCGGAATACGGTACAATCGTTTCCCATTCAGGCATTGAAAACGATTCTGCTGAAGCCCGCATTACGGAATAGTTTTCCCCTTCGGTGTTTGTAAGAATGTAGAATGTATTCCCGATGGGTTCTATGTAGTATTCAAGTTGTTCTGTTCTGGGATGAATTATCTGAAAGGAATCTCTTGGAGCCGCAGCTGACAATACTCTGCATTCCGATTCAAGTGTACTTGAGGTTGATATTACTACCCATCGATTATCATTGGAATTCCAGACCCAGGGCCAGAATGTGGGATCGTCCTCCCTGTAGACGCATGCTTCGTCATCGCACCCGATTGTCCTGCGCATTATCCTGTCCGTTCTTCCAGTCGGGTCGTTCAATCCATAGAATACCATCCTTGAATCGGCTGCCCATGCAATGTCACCCGAGGCATTGTGAATATTATCCAGCCTGTGACCCGTCTGAATGTCCTGGAAAACGAGCGTATTCCAATGCCCTCCGGTGGTATCGAATGCCCATGCAAGGATCGTATTATCAGGACTGACACTCATTGCCTCAACCCGGAAGTATTCCCTGCCTGCAGCAAAGACATTTTCGTCCAGCAGTATCTCAGGTTCACCATCGGGATGCTGTCTCCTCATGTTCACACTGTAATCATCACCCGCCCGGTATTCATGCCAGTACCAGTAACCGTTTCTGTAGTAGGGTACGGAACTGTCCTCTTCGGTAATTCGTTCCCGCATTTCCCCGACCAGTGTGTCGATAAGAGCGGTGTATTCTGTAATCATGGAATCTGCAAAAGCATTTTCGGCTTCCAGGTATTCAATTACCGCAGGGTCTTCAATATCCCTGAGCCAGTAGTAATTATCTATGCGGGTATGGCCGTGTGCAGTGATTTCATGAGGAACGATATCCGCGACGGGGGGCTGCAGCGAAAAAAGAAATAACGCCAGCAGATGTACAATTATCATAATAACCTCCGAATGGGAATTAGCTAATAATAGAAGAATATATACAATATATTATCAGGGTTTTCATTAGTTCCCCATAAGAGAACACTGATCAAGGTCTTACGATGAGAGTCTTAAGTTAATATATTAAGTTGAATTGATATCTGTTTGAGACATCGGTTATTCTGGAAGAGGTTGATTTGAAAGAGAAGAATAAAGGAAAACGGGTCGTTATATCCGCATCCGAGCGGGTGAGTATGCTTCCGCCGTACCTGTTCGCCCAGATAGACAGGCAGAAGGAAGTCGCATTGAAGAAGGGTATGGAGCTTATCGATTTCGGAATCGGGGATCCGGATCTGCCCACATCCTCTGCAATAGTTGATGAAGCCAGAGAAGCTGTTGCCGTTCCTTCCTATCATAGATATCCAAAAGGTTCCGGAAGCGAGTTTTTCCTTGATGCTGTAAGAAACTGGATGAGGGAGCAGTTCGGTGTATCGATAGATGGTGGGTTGGATGTGGGAGCTGTCATCGGAACGAAGGAGGGCATAGCCCACGTTCCCCTCTTCTTCTGCAATCCTGGAGATCTTGTACTTGTTCCCAATCCGGGCTATCCGGTATACAGGGCATCAGCCATACTCGCTGACGCCATTCCGATTGACCTGCCACTGCTGAGGGAGAACGGGTTCCTGCCGGACCTGAATTCCCTGTCGAAGGAAGTGATCGATAGCGTAAGGCTTGTTTTTCTCAATTACCCCAATAACCCCACCGGAGCAGTTCTCACGCTTGACAGGATGAAAGAAATCGTGGAATGGGCAAGGCGGGAAGATATTCTGATAGTCAGCGATAACTCCTACAGCCATATAAGATTCGATGGAAAACCCCCGGCATCGTTCCTTCAGATACCGGGCGCTGAGGATGTATGTCTTGAGTTTCACAGTCTTTCCAAAACATTCAACATGACAGGATGGAGAGTCGGATTCGTGGTCGGCGGCACTAATCTTGTGAAGACCTTCATGGGCGCAAAGGAGAACATAGATTCGGGGGTATTCACTGCGGTTCAGAAGGCCGCCGAGAAAGCGCTCTACTCGAATATTTCCTGCATATTTGACATCTATGCAAAACGGAGAGCAGTGCTGGTGGAAGGCCTGAGGAAGCTTGACTGGGATGTCTGCGAATCACCGGGCACCTTCTACGTCTGGGTTAAACTTCCCAAGGGCACGCAATCCATGCGATTTGCCCGTAAACTGATAACTCATACAGGCATTGTGGTTACGCCCGGAAGCGGATTCGGTACATACGGGGAAGGGTATATCCGTTTCGCGCTTACAATACCCGAGGAATCCATTTACCAGGCAATAGGAAGGCTGGAGCAGAAAGAGCTTTTCAGACATAAAATAAAGGCATGGCTGAAAAAGGGAGTTGAATGAAAGGCAGACTTGTACTGAAGAACATAATACTCCGGCTTAAGCTCGGGGCTGATGATCGCGAGAAAATATCTTTCAGGGATGTCCCTGTCACTGTATCCTGGAGCGGTAGAATTTCCAGCGGCCTTTCGGTGGATTACGCTGAAGTATGCAAAACTCTGGTGAAGTTTGATGAGAGGGAATACGATTACATTGAGGATCTGGCAGCCGATATTCTTGGAGTGCTGCGGATGGAGTATCCTGATGGCCACTGGGAAGTGACCGTTACTAAACCCTTTCCGCCGGTTTCTCCGAAAATAGAATTCGCTTCATTCACTGTTGAGGGAGGTTTGGATGCCTGAGTTTGCTCTTGGAATGGGCAGCAACCTGGGAAACAGGATTAATAACCTTGTCGAAGGTATTCGTTATCTGCTCTCGAGATCCTGCATGGGCAGATTCAGATTATCCGGGGTCTACGAGACACCACCTTTAGAAGGAGTTGAAGGGGGTGATTTTCTGAACTCTGTTTTTATCGGCAATTTCTATGGATCTGAAACTGAACTGCTTGCGAACTGCAGGGAGGCTGAGATCCTGATGGGCTCCAGAGTAAGGAAGGATAATTCCGCACGAACACTGGATATAGACCTCTTGTTCTTTGGAGATGTAAAACGGAATGACGAAGAACTGACTCTGCCTCATCCGGGAATACAGAATAGACGGTTTGTGCTGAAACCGCTTTCCGATGTCTGGTCCGGTAAGATTCCGGGATTGAAATCCACACCCGGGGAATTGCTTGTAAATTGTTCCGATAAGACCGGTATCCGGAGTGTCTGTGAGGTGCCTTCAGGAGGTTGCTTCTGGGAGGTGCCCACTGAAACCTGATCTTGGATATGTGGTTGTTGAAGGCCCCATTGGAGTGGGCAAAACAACTGTCTGCAATCTGCTGGCATCCAGCTGGAACGCCGGAACGATCCTTGAAGAGGTGGAAGAAAATCCATTTCTTCCGAGGTTTTACAGGAACAGGAAAGCCTGGGCATTTCAGACTCAGCTCTTCTTCATGCTCAGCCGTTACAGGCAGCAGCAGAAGCTGGCGCAGCTCGACCTGTTCAGAAAGAAATTCGTTGCTGATTACATGTTTGCAAAGGACAGGATATTTGCCTCTATCAACCTAAAGGATGATGAATTCGTCCTTTACGAGAAACTGTCCGCAGTGCTGGTATGTGATATTCCCCAGCCTGACCTTGTGATATACCTTCAGGGTTCCTGCGATTCTCTTTTCAGAAGAATTTCCAGCCGCGGAAGATCCTTTGAAAACGATGTAAGCCGCTCCTACCTTGAGAAGCTGACTGATGCCTATAACGATTATTTCTTCAGAGCAAGAAAACACCCTACGCTTGTTGTCAATACAGATCATGCGGATTTCAGACACAAGGGAGAGGATTTCAATCAACTCCTTGAGGCGATTGAGAATCATTCAGGGGGTATCGAGAGCTTCGTCCCGAAACTTGGCGGCCGGAGATAAAGGGTATTACCGTTCTGCGGACTGCAGTGCAGGTTGGAAAGCTTGTAGAGCAGTGGCGCAGGGCCCGGATGAAGGTTGGATTGGTTCCCACAATGGGAGCGCTTCATCAGGGTCATCTAAGCCTTGTCTCACTTGCCCTCGGGGAAGCAGACAGGGTTATCGTCTCCATATTCGTGAATCCGTCTCAGTTCGGCCGGGGAGAGGACCTTTCGTCCTACCCCTCAAATTTTGATGAAGATTTGAAGAAGCTCGATGAAGCAGGAGTTCATTGTGTGTTCTTCCCATCCGTTGATGAGATTTATCCCGAAGGGTTCTCTACCTCGATTCATGTTTCCGGCCTTACTGATACCCTCTGCGGCAAGTACAGGCCCGAACATTTTGACGGGGTCGCAACCGTATGCTCGATTCTGATGAGCATAGTACGGCCTGATATCGCCGTCTTCGGAAGAAAGGATGCCCAGCAGCTTGCTGTCATCAGAAGAATGGTTGATGACCTCAGGCTCGGAGTCGAAATACATGCGGGAGATATAATAAGAGAACCCGATGGTCTGGCGATGAGTTCGAGGAACTCGTACCTCGATCCGGATGAGAGGAGACAGGCGCCTGTTATCCACAGTGGATTATCAAGGGCTGCGGTACTTGTTTCGAAGGGGGAAAGGGATACAGAACGGATTTGCGGCGCGGTACGGGAAGCCATCGCTGAAGCTTCTCTGGCGACTCTGCAGTATCTGGAACTCGTTGATCCTGACAGCATGAAGCCTGTTTCGAAGCTCACCACCCCCGCTCTTCTTGCAGTTGCTGTATATTTCGGTCATACGAGACTGATAGATAACGTGATCCTGAAACCCTGAAGGGTACAGAAGGAGGAAATGTTTTGCACAGGTGCTTTCTAGGGGCTAAGTTGCATAGAATGGTTGTAACAGAAGCCGATTTAAACTATGTAGGCTCTATAACCATCGATAGAGATCTTCTTGACATGTCAGGAATACTCCCCGGT
>QNDS01000064.1 GCA_003644925.1 Candidatus Fermentibacterota bacterium | reverse complement strand
TCACAGCAACTGCACCAAGAGTAATGGATTCAACAGGATTCTATCATTCAGGTATCCATCCTGATGTATGGCTCGAATCAAGTAATTATGTCACAACCGGAAAAATTGATTTTACAAGTAAGCTGAACACTATTATGGAACTGAGCACAGGACTCGAAGCCAACTACTACGACCTTTACGATTACAGTGCCTATATTGAGAACTGGCTTACAACGTACGCAAGCCTCTGGGAGGCATATCCTCACTCCGGAAGCGCCTATGCGGAAGTGTCTTCCCGATTTACCGGTGGTCTTGTTCTGAACACCGGCTTACGATTCGATTATTTCGAACCTAACGCTTTCATTCTTTCCCCTGATGACTTCGAGCTTCACTCCGCGCCGGCCAAGTATCAGGTAAGCCCCAGGATAGGAATGACCAATCCCATATCGGACAGAGATGTTTTCTTCTGCACTTACGGTCACTACTTCCAGATGCCCAATATGAATCAGATGTATTTTGGAACAGATTACAACGCAAACGAAGCTGCCGCTATCGTTGGAAACCCGGATCTTGAAGCGCAGCGGACCGTTAGCTACGAAGCCGGTCTGAGGCACCGTTTCACAAACAGTATCTCTCTGGCTGTATCAGGATTCTACAAGGACATTACCGGCCTCGTGAGAACATCAAGCCATTACGATCCGAGTCTGGGAGAATTCTTTCAGTACAGTAACGATGACAGCCATGGTACGATCCGCGGCATGGAGGTTACTTTCCTGAGGCTTCCAGGAGATTATCTTTCGGGAAACATCAACTACACATACGCGGTTGCCAAAGGGAGATACTCTTCGGCTACTTCTCAGTTCGAGTACTCCGCAATTGGTGATACCATTCCTCCTGCGGAGGATAACTACCTCGACTGGGATCAGCGGCATTCAGCTTCTGTGCATCTGAATTATGCTTTTCCCAGAGGAAGCGGCCCCCGGATCTACGGTGTGTATCCCCTTGAAGGTTTTGAACTGGCAATTGACTGGGCTTACGGAAGCGGTTTTCCATACTCTCCTCCTTCCGGGGCATCCGTGATACCCATGGTTAATACTGAACGTTATCCCTGGACTATGCAGACCGATGCAAAAATGTCACGCCGTTTCTGGGTGAACCCTCTGGAACTGAGAGCCAGTTTAACAGTCTTCAACCTTTTCAATAGAACGAATGTAGACAGGATATTCGATACATCCTATTACCAGACCACCGGAGATCCCGGAGGTATAATGGGTAATCCGGGCGCCTACTCACCGGCAAGGCATCTCCTGTTGAGTCTTGATATATACTTCTAGGCATTATGGAGGAATCATCTATGAAATCCGTTTTTGTTCCCTTTCTGTTCCTCCTGATCCTAGCCCTCGGGTGTCATGAGGTAATGGAGTACCAGAGCAATGATCAATCCCGCCTTACATTCATCCGCTCTTCCGATTTCCAGGTGGAGAGGTCTATGGGGGGCCTGCAGCAGGGGAGAGCTCTTCTTTCCGGCGGCTCGAATGAGATTATTCTTCTAAGTGCTGACGGAACTCTCAGTAGGATTGATTCAGAGGATATGATAGTTGACACTTCGTATACAATCGGAGGAAGCTCCGGAACTGGCTACGGTGATGCCGCTATCGCCACTAATGGAAACCTCTACGTACTCGGTCCCGGATCGCAGGTAATAGAGGTGAATCTTGCCACAAATATTGTTGAAGACCACTTCAGCCCCGGGTCGAAACCGGGTTCGATCTGCGCGTCCTCAACCATGGGAAGACTCTATTTCACCGATTCTTCAGAGGATTACATCGGTGAAATATGGACCAGCAACAATCATACCAACTTCACCAGCAATACACTGTTTCCCCTTGCAGATATAATGATCGAGCCCATAGGCGGACGTCATGTCATAGCTGTCTGCTCGAATGATGCAGGTTCAATTTACGGTATCTGGCTTAACCTTTCGGAAACCGCAAGGTTTCTGCAGGTTTCTACAGGATCTCCTTGTTCCAAGGTCATTCCAATAGGTTCGGATTCGGTTTATGTGGTATGCTGTCCCAATTGGAGCAGTGCAAATGGGTATCTGACGTTTGTCCGGGGTTATGTTGATATTGAGAGCAGCGCCAGGTTTGATGTAACAGGGCACCCGATGGATATGTGCTTCAACCTCAGCTCAGGATATCTGGGATACCTTTACGTTATGAGCAAGACAGATTCAGGAAATACCGTTATAACAGTTCTTGGATTTCCTTATTCACACACGGAACCCGAAGTGATTGCCGTTATCAACATTGATGGTTTTCCCAGGGATGTAATTGCACCCTCCGACGGGGAATACCTGATAGTTCTTACATCGGATTAACGAGCCGTTTGAGTCGCTATCCATTCTATGGCGTACTCAAGCACAAGATCGTGCCCCGCCAGGAAATCAGCTGGAGTCGTCTGAACGTAAATATCAGGCAGTATACCGATTCCTTCGATTGATACAGTATCGGCAGTTAATACCCTGGCGAATGGACAGGTAATATTATCCATCTCCCATAGAGGCCAGTAAACCTGAGTGAAATAGCCCGGAGTATTCCCGCCTCCGCCTGTGGTGTCACCTATTAATGTTACGTGTGGCAATTGAGCCATGACGGATACAAAGGCTTCCGAAGCCCCGAAATTCTGTTCCCCTGTAAGGATTGCGACAGGTTTCATGTATGCCCATGGCCTGGGGAATACATCATGAACAGCAAGTGGTGAAAGGTCATCGTGCTGAGGTCCTGTTCTGTACTGTGTATAGAAAGCTGTTACGGTCTGGTCAGTGAAGACTCCCGGTATCTGTGCAGCTGGAACCAGCGATTCACCATCACTCATCCGTATGTCAATTATTATGCCCGGTGCATCGATATTATCCAGTATTACGTCTTTGAAGGCCTGGAAAGTGAAGAAATAATTGAATCCTTTTATAGCGAAATACGGAATGGTATCAATAATACAGTAACCCCATGTTGTGGATCCATCCCAGGAGAAATTCCAGGGGTCAAGATATGCCATCAGAACGGAGTCTACATAGTTGATCTCATTTTCAGGTGAGCATGTGGGATGAATAACATAACCCTGGGAAGGATCCCAGATCCTGAGGAAGGCATTCTTATCCTCCAGTGTTCCAATCATTTGAATAATTACGTCCTGCAATTCCGCAAAGGAACCAATACCGGCAGCCATCTGGCTGTACTCTTCATGAACAGCGTCCCAGTCAACATTTTTCACATCAAAAGCAACGTACTTCTGGTCATAGAGCTCCCATACCAGATCAACGTATGACTGGTAATCGTTGACCGCAGGATGGGTAGGAGGGTCGTCAATACAGGATGAAAGAATAAGAGATACTATGGTTGCTGTAACAAAAGCACCTGACTTTATCCTGAATACGCTATTTTTCCTGTACATAAGCCTCACTGTTCAAGAGTTGCTGCATTAGATTCAGATGGTACAATAGTCTGTTTGTGGAAAATGCGCCAGATGTCAGACGGGAGAAGCATATAAGCAAGGCAAAACTCTTCCGGGCTACAGCCACACCGCTGGCTTCCATCTTTGGAAGCGGTTTTCTGGTCATTGTACCGATTCTTGCCAGCGCCACCGGCAGATTCTCATTATTTGCAGTAATTGCGATTTCCGCTCTCGCGTACTCCATAGGGTCTGTAATCCGTTTCAACATTGCCAATGTCGAGCCTTTACTTGATGCGCGAAAATCACAGAGAAGCACACTCTATCTCGATCGCATCTCGGATATGGCCCTGGTACCCGCATACGTTATCTCCGTATGTCTTTATCTTCGTATTCTAAGCGCTTTTCTCATGAGCGGACTTGGGCTGGCAACCCAGCTCAACGAGCGGTTCTTAACGACTGCGATAATTCTGCTGATAACCATCATAGGTTTTATAAAAGGTCTAAAGGATCTGCAGAAGCTTGAGAACTGGGCTATCTGGGTAACAATGACAATTATCCTGGCAATGATTCTGGGTTTCAGTCTGCACGATATATCTCTTGTTTCCGGGGCAGGCATCCAGCTTCCGGGAAACTCCGGACATAGTTTACTGCACATACTTGCCGTATTGGGCGGCACACTGATCTGTGTTCAGGGTTTTGAAACATCAAGGTACCTCGGGGAAGAGTACAGCATGGAGATGAGGATAAAATCATGCCGACTCTCGCAGCTGATCGCAGCCGCTGTCTATATTGTCTTCATTGCAGTTGCCACCCCTCTGATGCACTACCTCACCGGACCCGTACGAGATGACTCCCTCATTATCCTGGCCGGAAAAGCATCCATGCTGCTCCCGGTGCCGCTTATAGCAGCTGCTGTTCTCAGTCAGTTCAGCGCCTCAATTGCCGATACACTGGGCGGAGAAGGCAACATCGTGGAGGCTACAAGGCAGAGAATAAGTCACAAAGCTGCCTATCTGATACTGGGCGGTGGTTCGATAATCCTCACCTGGAGCGCGAGCACATTTCAGATAGTTGCCCTTGCTTCAAGAGCTTTTGCCTTCTACTATATGATCCAGTGCCTTGTTGCCGTAACTGTTACAAAGAGCATTACAAGGAAGCTGCTGATGATTCTCCTCGCCCTGATTCTTCTTGCCATAACCCTGTTCGCTACACCTGTGGGCTGAGCAGGTTTATTTCCATGTTCTTAATTCCGGTACGGTTATTCCGTTTCGGGAGACAGGGGCAGATCTGTACTTAACAAAGCCGGACCATGTTTCGATCATTCCTTCGTACAGCGACACCTTCCATATCCTCTGAAAATCACCATCTATTCCAACGTACACAGTTCTTTCAAGAGGGTCGAATACCATGGATGCTTTTGTCCCCCATTCAGCATGATTATTGACAGCGGCCTCCAGCGTTCCTATCGCTTCTGGAAGACTGAAGGAGTTGTAATTCTCCTCTATATGCGCAAGGGCTCTTCGGTATCGTTCATCACCCACTCCGAATATTTCCGCAGGAGGTGTATTGATGAAGGCCGCATTCGGGAAATTCGTCATTACGATCCAATCTCCTGTAATCGCAGTTATCAGATTTTCTCCTTCTCCCGCCTCCGCTATAAGTGCGCTTCCCGAAGGATCTGCGATCAGAGCGTGCAATGTCAGATCGTAGAGATTGATCAGCTCCACAGAATCGATGATACATTTCACCTCATCAATAGAGTAACAGTCATTTAGAGCTGCGATGAAAAGTTGATAGATATAGAGCTGATCCTGTGACGGTACAGGAGTCCCCTCGATCATCGGGTACTGGTATTGAAGGGAAGAGAAGAGGCCGTGTTCATTCATGCCGACAGTTGGAACCCAGCGGAACCTGTCATTGTTAAAGAACTGCATTGTGAAAGTACCGCATTCATCGGAATCGGAAACGGAAAATCTGATGTCAGATTCGGGTGGGTAATCAAAATTCATCCCGTACCATGTTTTATCAGCGTACACAGCATATCCGGTACAGCAGAGGGATATCGAGGCCATCAGAAATGTGATGGTAATAGATTTTCTCATAGTCAACCCTTCTCAAGATTACCTCGGCAAGGAACTAGTATTCAAGATATTCATATATTATACTGAAGAATGAATATATGCTTCCAATACAATTTGTTTCTGATCCTGGAGGATGCAGCATGATAAGAGTTAATCGCAAAAGAACCATGCAGATCGTTCTGGTATCATTATTACTCTCTGGAGTTTTCTCCGCAGCAGTATCTGCAGACACCAACTCTGCGAATTCAGCTGTGGTTTTTGATCCTCATGTTCTGAGTAACATGTTCGTTTCAATATCTGAGCTGGTTGGTCCCAGTGTCGTAACCATCACATCGCAGACCATTGTAGTTACCAGGGTCCCGTCGTTTCCGGATTTCTCCCATCCCTACATGGTCGACCCGTGGGGGGAATACTTCCAGATGCCGCGGGAGCAGGAGTACATCATGACCGGCATCGGCAGCGGGGTCATTGTTTCGGTCGATGGGATGATCCTCACCAATTATCATGTTGTTGGCGAAGCCGATGAACTTGAAGTAGTGCTTCAGAGCGGAGACAGATATACCGGTGAGATCGTGGGAACAGATCCTCAGACCGACCTTGCTGTTATCCGTATAGAAGCGTCTGATCTTCCGGCCATTGCAATCGGTGACAGTGATGACCTGAAAGTTGGACAGTGGGTGCTTGCGGTAGGTTCACCCTTCGCTCTGAGTCAGACTGTTACACAGGGAATAATCAGCTATATCGGACGGTCCGATGTGGGACTGGCTGAATACGAGGATTACATTCAGACAGATGCTGCGATTAATCCGGGAAACAGTGGAGGAGCCCTTGTTGACCTTGATGGTAAACTGGTGGGGATCAATACTGCAATCGCGACAAGAACCGGTGGTTATCAGGGTGTGGGATTCGCCATACCGGTCAACGTTGCTGTTGACGTTATGGAAGACCTTCTTACACATGGATACGCGAGAAGAGGCTGGCTGGGTGTTACAATTCAGGAGCTTACTCCCAGCCTTGCAGAGCATTTCGGACTAAGCGCCCGTGATGGAGGTGTACTTGTTTCACAGGTGCTCAGTGATACTCCGGCAAGCTTGTGCGGCATCTACAGAGGGGATGTCATACTGACCATCAATGGTGAAACATTTCGGACAGTAACCGAGTTCAGGAATATGGTTGCAGCTTTAGATCCTGGAAACGAGGTTGAGATCATGGTTTACAGGGATGGAAGAAGTGTGTCCATCCCGGTAGTACTTGGAGAGCGAATTGCTGATGAAGCAATTGTTTCCTCCGCACCTTCTCCATCG
Source organism: Candidatus Fermentibacterota bacterium (assembly GCA_003644925.1). Classification (GTDB taxonomy): domain Bacteria; phylum Fermentibacterota; class Fermentibacteria; order Fermentibacterales; family JCC-6; genus Aegiribacteria. The sequence continues at coordinate 5,513 of QNDS01000064.1, read as the reverse complement.
GATGATTACGGATGGACGCTTGAAGAACTGGACAGAGAGACTGCTGAAACACTTGGTGCCCCTTCTTTAAGAGGTGTTCTTGTTGTCGAAGTCAGCCAGTCCGGCAGAGCAGGCAGTGTAGGGATAAATCCCGGAGATGTTATTATTGAGGTTGACGGTTTCGAGGTCACTTCCCCTGAGGAACTGGGCAGGCTGATCTCATCCACTGGTGATGTACTGCTTCTGGTATTACGTCAGGGGCACTCGGTCTACTTCATGATGTGATCTGAAAAGTTCAGCAGCTCGTTTACAATTTCAATGAAGATGTCAGCTCCCAATGGAATCAGCTCATCGGGAAAATCATACTCTGAGCTGTGCAGTGCAGGAGTGTCGGTGCCGGCACCGATGCCGAAAAGAGCACCTGGAAATTTCTCAGTAAAATGACCGAAGTCTTCAGACCATGGGAAGGGAGTATCGGGCTGTACAATTATCAGTCCCAGATTCCCGGCTGCTGATCGTATTGCATTAACAGCTTTCGGTGAGTTTTCTGTGACCGGGAACTCATCCGTCCAGCTTATCCGGCAATCCAGCTTATTATTTGAAGCGATGGCCCGGGCTGCTTCCTCAACTTTTCTGGAGAAGTACATCATTTCCTCAGTTGTGCGGGTTCGAAGCACAGCCAGTATACAGCCTTCCCCTGGAGATGTCCCGTAGTTTTCAGAGCCAACCCGGACATGAGTAACAGTCAGCTCTGACGCATCACCCTTTGAAATAGAAGGTTGCGAGTGGCCGGTGAAAGCTTCGACGATCTTTGCTACCGCCAGTGCCGGACTTTTGCCCTTCTGAGGTTCCGATGCATGGGAGGAAGCTCCTGTGAGTTCAACCGTGATGCCTCTTGATGCAGAAGAGAAAGTTCCATTCTTCAGAACGATACTTCCCAGAGGGAATCCGGGAAGGTTGTGCAGCGCAAAAACGAAATCTGGCTCAATATCCTTGAATTTACTGTCTATGATGACTCTGGATGCTCCCTCACCGGTCTCTTCAGCTGGCTGGAAGAGAAGAACAACTGAGCCTCTGGCTGGAGGGTGTTCATGCAGCCTGGCAGCAACACCCATCATAATGGCTGTATGGCCGTCATGCCCGCACTTATGAGATACTCCAGCGATAACTGAAGAGTATGGTACATCCAGGTCCTCATTTATGGGGAGAGCATCCATATCGCATCTGAGGAGAATTCTCGATCCGGATTCCGATCCTTTGAACTCAGCGGCTACGCCTCTGCCCCCAAGACCTGTTATCAGATTGTCAGGCAGGTACGCGGCAATGTGATCCTGTATCGCGGCGGACGTAGCATCTTCTCTGCCTGAAAGTTCCGGGTTCCTATGCAGCGAACGCCTGAATTTAACCAGTTTCCTTTCCATTCATATACCGTTCTATTTCTGGTTCTTCAGAATCTTCTTCCATGTATCTCTCAGTGAGATGGTCCGGTTAAAAACGAGACTGCCTTCAGCAGAATCCGGATCCTTGCAGAAATAGCCCTTTCTCTCGAACTGAACCGGTTCACCGATTGCAAGATCTGCCGCTGAAGGTTCGATTCGGCATCGATTCAGCACCTCTAAAGATTCAGCGTTTATTGTATCAATGAAACTGTCCGACGAAAGCGGGTTTTCCACTGTGAACAGCCTGTCGTAAAGCCGGACTTCCGCCGGTACTGAATGTTCCGCTGAAACCCAGTGAAGTGTACCCTTCACTTTTCGGCCATCCGGCGTGCTGCCTCCACGGGTTTCCGGATCGTAGGTGCAGATAAGCTCCTTCACATTCCCGTTTTCATCCTTTACGACATCAACGCATGTAATCAAATAGGCGTACCGCAGACGCACTTCCTTTCCGGGAGCCAGACGTCTGAATTTTCTGTGCGGTTCCTCCTGGAAATCATCTCTTTCTATGTAGAGCTCTCTTGAAAAGGGAACCATCCTTGTTCCTGCGGATTCATCCTCCGGATTGTTTATGAATTCCAGCTCCTCCTGTTTTCCTGCAGGGTAGTTCTCTATGGTAACCTTCAGGGGATCAAGGACTGCCATCAGCCTTGGAGCTCTTCTGTTAAGATCGTCTCTTATGCAGTATTCCAAAAGCGCCATATCTACAGTGCTGTCCCTCTTCGCAATACCGATCCTTCCTATGAAATCCTTGATCGCATCAGGTGTGTATCCCCGCCTTCTAAGACCGGAAAGGGTCGGCATCCTTGGATCGTCCCAGCCTGAAACAAGCCCGTTTTCTACAAGTATGGCCAGCTTGCGTTTGCTCATTATCGTGTAGGTAAGGTTCAGCCTTGCGAACTCGATCTGCTGAGGGTGAAAGATATCAAGCTGATCGAGGAACCAATCGTAAAGGGGGCGGTGATCTTCGAACTCAATGGAACAGCAGGAATGAGTTATCCCTTCTATTGAATCCTCAAGGCAGTGGGCGTAGTCGTACATGGGGTAGATACACCATTCGTCTCCGGTTCTGTGGTGATTCTTCTTCAGGATACGATAGATAGCGGGATCCCTCATGTTCATGTTGGGAGAAGCCATATCTATTTTCGCGCGGAGAGTTCTGGCTCCGTCAGCAAATTCACCCGCTTTCATTCTTCGGAAAAGATCCAGGTTATCCTCCACCGACCTGTTTCTCCATGGGCTGTTCCTGCCGGGCTCCGTCAGGGTGCCCCGGTATTCACGGACTTCTTCGGCCGGCAGGTCGCACACATAGGCAGCGCCTTTCTCAATAAGCTGCTTCGCGTATTCGTACATTCTGCCGAAGTAATCCGAAGCGTAATAGAGCCTGTCTCCCCAATCGAAACCAAGCCATTTGATATCATTGATTATGGAATCAACGTATTCAACATCTTCTTTCACAGGATTCGTGTCGTCGAATCGCAGGTTGTACAAACCATCGTAATCATCTGCTATTCCGAAATCGATGCAGAAAGCCTTTGCATGTCCTATGTGAAGGTAGCCGTTCGGTTCCGGCGGGAATCTGGTATGTACCCTGCCGCCGTTTTTTCCTTCTTTCAAATCCCTCTCTACAATCTCTCTTATGAAATCAATACTGTTTTCCAAATCTGCGGATGTCATGACGCTCCCTGCTCTAAATGAAATTCATTGCTTCTGCAGGGTATCATAATAAAGGAGAAGAGATTCAGCAGTCCGCCTGTCTCTATGCCGTTTCTTGAGGCTGGGAACGTACTTGAGAGCTAAATAGAAGCCCTTCAATACTATGGCTTCTTTTGACTATAGTTTGTCTTGACATAGTATTAAGTTAATAGTAGTATTGACTTACAATAAACTACTTTCCAGGAAGGGAGAGGTGGAATGGATGGTTCGTCCCTGTCCGGGATAGAAACGGAGAAGAGTGCTTTCGAAGCCGACAGAAAATTCAGAAAAGAGCTCAGTGCCGGCATTACTTCACTGGCCCTGCTGAGTGTCCTGAATTATGCTGATGATCCGATGTACGGGTATCAGATTGCTAAACTGATGGAAGATGATGATAAGCAGAGCGTACCTCTTGTGAAACATGGAGCCCTGTATCCGGTACTTAGATCTCTGGAGGCGAGGGAACTTCTGTGCAGCAGAGTTGAACCATCCGTAGCAGGACCCCCGCGTCGTTACTATGTAATAACTGAGAAAGGTCGAGAAGCCCATCTGCGCTGGGTATCGATCTGGAAGAGAACAAGCAGATTGATTGAGAAGATACTGGGAGGTACCCTCGATGATTAAACTGATTGAAGATTACCTGAACGCTTTTCGGGAAGAGTTGAAGGGGAGCGACAGGGCAACAATTCAGGATGCACTGTCCGATGCGGAGGATCACCTGAGCACCGCCCTTGATACCGAGCTGTCCGAAAATCCTGAAGAAACGCAGGCAGAAGCTGTAAGGAATATCATCACTAAATACGGTGAACCTGAAGAAGTGGCGGAACACTATCGCTCTGTTGAAAAATACACTGTTCCTGCCCTCTCTTCAGTCAAGCGAACAAGAAAAGGGCTGGCTGCATTCTTTGGAATAATAACCGATCCTTCCGCCTGGGCCGCGCTGCTTTACATGATACTGTCACTGGCTACAGGTATCATTTACTTCACCTGGGCTGTTACAGGATTTTCCCTTTCAGCAAGTCTTCTGATCCTAATAATCGGTGTCCCGCTTGCCTGGCTGTTCTTTCTTTCCTTCAGGGGGCTTGCATTTGTTGAGGGAAGGATAGTGGAAGCGCTTCTTGGTGCGAGAATGCCCAGGAGAGCGATCTTCATAAGCAAGGGCAAAGGATGGTGGGGAAGTATAAAGGGGATATTTTCAACGGGAAGTACATGGTCATCTTTCATATACCTGATACTCATGCTGCCCCTTGGCGTATTGTACTTTACTGTATTCATCACGCTTATTGCGGTATCACTGGCAATGATAGCTGATCCAATCCTTGAGCTGATTCTGGACGTGCCTGTGTTCGATTATCCTGCGGTCTGGTGGACACCTGTCTGGCTAATGCCCTTTGTGGTTCTGGCCGGAGTGTTACTGTTTCTATCTACACTGCACCTTGCAAAAATGACGGGAAGACTTCAAGGCAAACTTGCCAGAACCATGCTGGTAAGTGGATGAGAGGACACTGATCGGCGTCAATCTGTTTCCGGCTTGAATCCCCTTATGCAGAAGAAGTGAGATCCGCCGGCGTCCTGATGGTAAGATCTGTTCTCCAGCTGTTCAAGAGCCGTCGTTTCCCACTCTTCCCGTCTGGCTTCAACGGATTTCACGTACCTGTAGAAGGTTGACAGAGAGCCACCTCCTGCTAGAAAACACTCTTTATATCTTCTCCTGAGCAGTTTCTTCGTGTCTTCATCTTTTTCCTTGATATTTTCATGCATCTTCCTAATTCTGTATTCCTGATATTCGGTTTCATAGGGAGGGTGAATGAAGTAGGGAGTATCATTATGAATGGCATCGATATTAATCAATCCGAGATCGGCCATCATCCGTGGCACCTTTGCGCCTATTCCCCAGTCGCCCCTTCCCAGTTTCTTCCTTCCTTCAGCCCAGATCAGCTGTATCTTGAATTGTTCAAGGTTCTCTTTTATGGAGGGGGAGTAAATCGAATTGGATACCATACTCAGAGATGAGGATATGTTGTCCGGCTCCATGGACATGATGACGCCACCCGGTTTCGTTATCCTGATCATTTCATTCAAGGCATTTTCAGGAAATTCAAGGTGCATGAGCAGTGTCTGACACATAGTCCAGTCGGCGCACTCATCCGGCAGGGGTAAGCTGTATGCAGAGCCATTCGCGAAGTATGCGCTGCCGCCCCCTGACCATTCCGATTGAATTTCCTGTGCTTCGCGGAGTAATTTAATTGAGCAATCTACACCGATATAGCTGCTGCCGCTGCCGTAGTGCCGCCAGAAGGTCCAACCCAGGTAACCAAGACCGCAGCCTACATCAACCGCTGTAATGCCGCTGCGCAGATCAAGCCAGGAGGCTACTCTCTCAATGGTACTTTCTCGCCAGAG
>QNDS01000063.1 GCA_003644925.1 Candidatus Fermentibacterota bacterium | reverse complement strand
GGAGGATGAATTTTCTATTGAAGGTTATCGCTTCTCTCCAAGACAGACGGCCATGGGGGCAGACCTCCAGTTTAAAACTGAGCTTGGAAGAGAATTCTCACTGCTTCTGAGTGGTGAATTCGCACGGGGAGACAACTGGCTGCTTGACGACGTGATCGGGGGAGACGTTCCACCGGAATTCCAGACATGGTGGTTCACAGGAGGAATCACGTTTGAAACCGACAAACCCTCCCTTGAAAGCATTTCCGCATCCCTGAGTATGGGATCATGGGAACCGGACCGGTCCGTGGGTTCCAGAGAAGATGAGCTTGTTATCACCCTGAGCGTTGATACAGGTACTCCTGTAACATTCAGGGCAGCAATGGTTAATCACCGCCCCCATAATATCATGTTTGAGGAAAACCGCACCGATTACATCCTTGAGGCTGCACTGGACCTTTAATGAAGATAGACGATGCGCCCCGGCTGCATTTTCACAGGTACGAATTCAAGTACCTGATTTCCGGAACTACTTTATCTGGAATACTCCGTGAGCTCGAACTGCGACTCGACCGGGACATTCACTCCGATGCGACCGGAAGCTATTTTGTAAGAAGCCACTACTTCGATACCGATACATTCGATCTTTACCGTGAAAAGCTCGCGGGATTACTGAAGCGATACAAATTCCGCCTGAGAAGCTACTCATCCTCAACGCTGTACACAGGTCCGCTTTTTCTGGAACTCAAGGGCAGAAACGACAACCTTGTCTACAAGCACAGGCTTCAGCTTGATCCGGGGGCAGTTGAACGCGTAATGATGAACGGAACAAAACATTTCGCCGGGCTGCTGATGGACTCCCAGATCGAAGCCGGCACCGGCAGAAGATTCGTCTACGATGTGTTCAGGAAAAGGATATCTCCAAGCGTGGTTGTCGACTATCACAGAACTGCTTTTGAAAACAGGGCGAATCCTGATTTCAGGGTTACGCTTGACAGCGATGTTCTGGCTTACAGGGCGGGCAGCAACGGGCACCCTGCGGGTAACAGCCGCACAATATCAGACGGTTTTCATGTACTGGAGATCAAATTCAGATACCACCTTCCCGGCTGGTTTCACCGGCTTATACAGGAATTCGAACTGAAACGTATCTCCTTTTCGAAATTTGCGTATGCCACGGATGTTATATATATGAATACATTCTATTCGAACCTTGATAGAATCTTTGAAAGGAGACCGGCGTGTCTGAACTGAGCCAGTGGTTCACACAAAGTACAGAGGAACTTGGATACAGCCCGCTGTCAGTAATCATCAATCTCGTCCTCGCCCTGTGCGCGGGGCTCATTATCGGTGTGATATACAAGAAAACTCACAAAGGGCTCTCCTATTCGCAATCATTCGTTATAACCCTGGTGCTTATGTGTATTACTGTAAGTGCGGTGATGATGGTCATAGGAAGCAATCTGGCCAGGGCTTTCGCCCTTGTAGGAGCACTGACCATAGTCAGGTTCAGAACCGTTGTGAAGGACACCAAGGATACAGCCTTCATATTCTTCGCCCTGACACAGGGAATTGCTTCGGGCACGGGTAATTACGTTCTGACGGTAATCTCCACCTTCTTCATCGGCCTGGTGGCGGTGGTTCTCGCCAAGACGAACTTCGGCTCGATGCACCGAAGCGAATTCATACTCCGTTTCCGCTTCAACAGAGAATCAGGCGATGAGCAGGCTTACATAGGTCTCATTCTGGAGAAAGCAAGTAAGAGCACTATCATACATATCGAACCCTCGGGCGACGGGGTGTACCTTACACTGACTTACGACCTGTCGCTGAAATCCGGGATCAGTTCCCAGGATATTGTAACAAGCTTGAACAGCATTCCGGGAATCGATAACGTGAACCTTGTTACGGCCACCAACGATATAGATTACTAAGCCGGATCCTACTCGACGCTGTTAACGTACCCTGGAGTTCCCCAGCAGACGGGATCTCCTGTTTCCGGGTCGGTTCCGGGGCAGGCCCAGTCTATCGAAGGTGCCCAGTTACCCTCTGTATTATCCGCGCCGAGGATGATCTTCTCGAGGGAGGAACCCCTGCCGTCCGCTTCGCTTCTTGTTGTATCTCCGTCGGCAAGACCCCAGGTATCGGAGTAGATCAGTTCGTCCAGCACCCCCCCGCTGGATGAATACAGGAGCAGTGTATCGCTGGAATTGGATAATTTCGTCCAGATCCCGTCCCAGGGAACGATTGCGATGCCGGTTCCGTACGCTTCTGTAAAAGACACTCCGTCCGCCGCGACAATAACACGAAACATGGGCTCAAGGGTATAGGATTCAAGGAACAGTTGATTCCCGCCATCGCTCAGCATCATTCCATCAAGCTGCAGCGGAGCTGCCCCGATATTACACAGTTCGATCCATTCGTACTGGTCATCAATACCTAAAGTCGGCCCATCCGGATTGTACATGATCTCACTGATAACAAGGTCTCCCGGCACAACCATCACAAGCGAGATCAGTATTGAATAAAAAAGCACAGCAACCTCCTGTTTATTTGTTAAGAATAACTATTTTTCTGCTTTCAGAGAGCCCAGCTGTATGGCGCACATGGATCAGGTAAACTCCAGTCGGGGCAATACCCCCCCTGCCCTGCAGGGTATCCCAGTAAATTCTGTGCTCCCCTGTTTCAAGGTATTCATCCATAATAACGTCCACAAGTCTTCCCGCAAGATCGTAAACCGAAACCACCGTCTGGCCTGCGTCGACCATTATATCCAGAGCTACCGAACCTGAGAATACCGGATTGGGGAAAGGGCTTGAAACCCGAAGGTAGCCCGCATTTGTATAGGGGATGGAATTCGACCAGCCCGGTGTGCAGAATTCAAGGATGCTCCATTGGGACCCACCGTCAGATACCCTTCCCAGGGAGCGATCGGGCTCAATTGCATCGAAATACTTGAAGTCGATAAGCCTCGGAGCATCACTGTCCAGGGACCCGATAGTGTTTATCTGATCTCCTGCGGGCTGTCTTGAAAAGTACAGACTGTCTCCACTGCCAGAAAAACGGAAAGGCATGTGGTAACCATCCTGCCATGGATCGGAGTCCGCCCAGACCACAAGGAAACCTCCCGAAGGTATCATGGCTCCGGGAGGAAACTGATATTTTGCGAGATCGGAAGGATCATCGGAGATATACAGCCAGCTGAGGTCGCAATCGTACCCTCCGCCGTTGTAGATCTCAAACCAGTCATTGTATTCACCGTAATTGTCTGCAATTGTCGTGTCATTCACCGATTGGATCTCGTTTATGACCAGCCCGTCAAATATCTGCGGGAAGAACAGAGCGCCCATATCGGACCTTGTTCCATCCGGGTCGGTAATCAGCGGGGACCCGGCATCAATACAGGGCGAAGTGTAAGACAGATGCCAGTCGCGGGAGCCCCACCCCGCGAACTCGGGGTCAGCCGCGATATTGCCCTCCCCTGTCCATGGTTCGCTGTTTCCTGTAAGACTGTAATTTACAGTAACATCCGAATCATCTTCAATACTGAAGATAGTCGAATTGGAATCTAGTATTGAATTAATTACTGTTGCATTTCCTCCGCCAGAACCCGCTGTTTTGTTGTAAGCTCGTACTCCGATATCGCAGCCGGATATCGTGCAGCCTGTAATCTCCGCATAGGAATCATCCTTGACCGCTATACCTGTGTAGCACCCGGATATCATGTTTCCCGTCAAGACAACATCGGATATCTGAGTTCCGGCAGCACCGATACCAATGGAAAAACCTTTATCAGTTACGTTCCAGACCCTGTTGCCCTCCAGGATAAGAGAGCTGCTGTTGGAATCAAATGCATCTCCATCTATGTTGAAAATTTCACAGTTTTTAACAAGATATTCTCCGGTAGAACAATTCTGGAATTCCACCCCGTCGTGATGTGACGATGGCGGGTTGATCATATTGCCGAAACTGCTGTTCTGTATTGTAGCAGATTCGCCATCGATCATATAGAAGATCTCTGCTGCATTCCAGCCTGTGAGATCACAATTATCCATGAAGACAGTGCCTTTCGATAAATGGAGACATCCATGATTATTCCGGAAAAGACAGGATTCAAACATCAAGTCAGCCTTATCGGATTCAATACAGGCTCTGTACGGGCTTCCGGTGCTGAAGCCATCAGACCCTTCGAAAACTGTATATGTAAACTCCGCTTCTCCTCCTAAAAGCATTATCCCGCCCCAGGGTTCGTTTTCCATATTGGCGCAGAACACGACCGAATCACCGGGAGAGCCCTTCGCATACAGGTTCCCCTGACAGATTATGCTGCAGTCCTCATTGAATCTGAGTACCGTACCCGGTCCAATGGAAACCGTGCTTCCCAGGGGAATCTGAATATCACCATTGATCACATATGGCGAATCTTCTGAGGTCAGGAAAGTATTACCCGAAAGAGTTCCTGAGAGCTCAGTATAATCCAGCACAACCGAAAAGGGCATGTACTGGTTAAAAGCAACAGTGTATCGCGTGGTTGATACTGCCCGGACATCCCAGGCATACTCACCTGCCGGAAGTCCTGATATGGTAATGCAGGTATCCGTAAGCCCCTCATATTGAACCATGGTTGAATCCGGATATCCGGGTCTTGTGAATCTTCTCACCCTGAGCGTATACGTTATCGGATCTCCGTTCGGGTCGAATGCATGCTCCCACGAAGCGAACAGATCAGGACTGGCGCAGGTCTGATTGCTGGTTGTTTCGAATGGTCTCGGGTTATCGCTGTACTGACTTTGAAGGCTTGCCTGTCTGTGCTCGATAGGGAGATATTTCAGAATTGCAAGTGATTCGTAAAACTCGGCGAGATCAGCAACATTATCGTAAGTATCCTCAGCAACAGCATTTTCCAGTTCAATGGCAAGAGAATCAATTACCTGGAAAAGCGTAGCTTCGTTAAACACCTGAACGCATATTTCGTCCAGGCGCCCGAATGCCTGCTCAAGCAGGTATTCGTTAAGAAGCAGCTTGTCCAGCAGCGGGTTATCCGGCCAGTTTACGTGCGCTCCCCACGTATAGTATCCGTAGGAATAGCTGTCGAACGTCTTGTCAACGTCCCAGGGAAGCATCATCCACATTCCCGTATTACGCACATCATGGTAGAGAAAGTAATTGTGGTAGTATGTACTGTAATTGGAAGTAAGCCAGTTCACCGCAATGATGGTCAGGAGATCGTTCACATCAAATCGCTGCGCTGCGAACTCCAGATAATTGTCAGAAGACAGGGTATCCAGATCGAAGATCAGCTGGTACAGGTCATTCCAGCCCGGCGATACGCTTTGCGCTTGTGTCCACACATCTTCAACGTTATCGTAAGCACTGAGGCATGAGCCATCTATTGATGCTTTGTAGAGATTGCACTCGGGATCGAGCGAGTTCCCGGCAAGGAACAGGGAATCGTACGGTTCTGTTCTTATGTAGAGTCCGCGGTATTCATTGTTCACGTACAGCCTGGCGTAGTCAACATAAAAACAGGGGTAATCAAGAGTGTCCATGATATAAGCAAACAGGTAGGAGTGCATGTATGTACGATCAAGGTACTCGGCGTTGAAATTCCATTTCTCCCGATCGTCCAGAGGTTGATTCATGGAAAATGTAATTCTGAATGATTTCTTTGGATATCCGCGTGAAGAATCGCCTCTGATCCTCAGTTTCACATTCTGGTATAGCGTACCATCCCTCTGTACAGTACAGCTGATCTCGATCTCTTCTTCCCAGTTCGATATCATGTCATTGAATTCATTCTGATCGCAGATGATATAGTAAGAGGGAACTTCAGCATCGATACCGGAAACTGCAAAGAACATGATAATGAGGGAAATTATCGTAAGGGATTTCATCTCAGACAAGTCACTTCCTCTTCCACAGGTAGCTGAGGAAATCCTCTATCTCCCGGCGCTCTGTTTCGTTAAGTGGTTCTATCCTGCCGAATACCCAGGAGCAGACTTCTCCCGGACCATCGAACTCATCCAGTCTTCCGGTGATCGCCGCTATTACTTCCGCCATCTCTTCCCTGCGGACAAGGTTATGGAGCCCGGAGCCTTCCTTCTCTATCTCACCAAGAAGGTCGGTGTTAACAAGAGAATCGAGATCGACAGCCTCAGTAATGGCATGGTAATGTTCACCGAGCTGCGATGCTGAGACTCCGTATTCAAAGGCAAGCTGCTTCTGTGTGAAATGGGGGCCGTTTTTCGTTACCGCGTACTCCAGAGCCGCCGCCCAGATCGCAGGTTTCCTGCCCTGCGGCGTAGTAACGGAGCAGAAGCTGTTCCATACATCAAGAGCCTGTCTCGCCTTAGCGCGGGAATAGCCGTGAAGTTCAAGCATACCGCTGACCATACCGGCAACAAGGTCCTCAATAGGAAGATCTTCATGGTGAAGAGCTTTCCTTTTCAGACTGACCCTGAGGGATTCTATCCTCAGGAGGGTGTGTTCGATCTTCTCGTCGAAAGGAGCAAGCTCCTTTGCCTGCAGAAGAAGATGAAGGCTCTCCTCAATCCTTCCATTCTTCGCCTCGAGTATGGCGAGATAGGTCAGGGTAGCCGGGATTCTGTGTTTCTCGCGCCGGGCGGTGGCAAGAAGAATCCGCTGGGCTTCATCGTCATTGTTCAGCATTAGATGAACAAGGCCGAGTTTCCGCCTGGCATCCAGATCCTCCGGAATGAGCTTCAGATAATCTTCAAGGGTTTCCCTTGCCTGTTCGAACCATTCCAGCTTCAGATAGGAGTCCGAGATAAGCAGCAGCCCCGCAGGACCGGGGACGCCATGCCATTTGAAACCGGACAGGCGAAGCGCGGCTTCCCTTGAACGGCCCTCGTCAATATCAAGCTGGCTCAGATTGAGAACGGCAAGGTCCTCATCGGAGGTATTTATAATGGAAGGATCGGCCAGAAGCCTTTCAAGACATTCCCTGACAGCTTCATTATTTTTCTCTTCTCTTGCACTTTCAACCTGTTTCCAGAGCCAGTCTATTTTATCACCGGGTGAGCCTGCCAATGTTAATCCTCCCTGATTACAGCAAGTATGCCGAATTCCTCCGTCGTTCTGCTGAATACGGAGGTACCCAGAGCTTCAGCATTAATCTTATAAATGTAAGGACCCGACGCAACAGGGTCTCCATCGTGATCAAGACCGTTCCAGAGGATCTGGTTGTACCCCTGGCTGCATATCTGGGTCAGGTCTTCTATTCTCGTACCTGCTACTGTGAAGATGGAAACCGTTACCTGGGCATCCTCCGATATTCTGAAACTGAAACATCTTCTCCCGTTGCCCGGATTAGGATAAACGAGAGCTTCGGTAATATCGAGATCGCTATCTTCAAGGATACTGATGGTCAGTGTGTCCATGGAACTGTTGCCAAGACCGTCCACACTCCAGAGTATCAGTGTGTGTTCCCCGGTGGACATGGATTGTAGAGTATACATAAGCTTCCCTGTAATCGAACTGCCTCTGTTGTATGAGAAATATGAACTGACGTTGTTTCCATTACCGTCGACAAACAGATTGAGTTCTTTTCCAGAACCGCCCAGAAGACAGATTCCGCTGGAATCGGTCAGTTCCGCCTCCAGTGTGATATCTCCCGTCAGTTGGGGATGCTCGATGCCTTCATAACCCCTGATCCACATGTTCACGGAAGGTCCTTCAAGATCACCTCCCTGCGGTGTCCCAAGGGCAAGATCTGCCGGGTCGAACGCTCCTGACACGGCGAACTGGCTCGAAAGCGCCAGCGCAGCCGCGCGCGCCATGCTGCCTATCATGGATTGAACGGGAATGAAGCAGTCGATACTGAATTCTCCGCCTTCCACAAGTTGCGAGCCGCTGTAGGCTGTACCGCCGTATTTGATATAAGGGATCTGGGCACCCCCGAGACATGTGTAGATAACATTCGAGGAGGATTCCAGAATTTCGATGAACGCCAATCCATCGCTCTGGAAACCATTTCCGGAAACAGTATTCAATTCTCCACTCCAGAGAGTGTCATCACTGAGGATAATCGATCCGTCGGAGGCCGGAAGAGGCAGCGGCATATCGGGGTACCCGAACAGTACATAATACTTGTTATTCGAGCCATAGGAACCGGCAAACGCGAGTTTTGAATGCCAGACAGCGTCACCTACAGTAAGATCCTGATGGAAGCAGAGCGAATCAATGACACTTCTGAAATACTGGTAGTTTGCACTGCCATAAGTTCCCCTGGTTGCGGCTACACTGGAAATGCAGCCCCCTGCAGGATGATAGATAAGTGTTTCACTGATAGCATCACTTCCCGGATTGTCAAAATGCCCCACATCGCAGGTACCCCAGAAGGAGACCGGCAGCCTGTGACCGTTGACGAAAGTACTCACATCTTCTCCGAGCATCATCACTTCGTGCGCTATCTGATCAGCAGCTCCATGCCCTTGGTACAGCAGGAAAAGAAAACCCTCATTGAAAGTATCTATGAAGCTTTCCCTTGCTTCAGGTTTTTCCGGATGCGGACCGTCAGGATTCAAGGGACCAGGAGGCCAGGGATATTCAATAAGGTAGAATTTCTCCCGGGACACCCAGCGGGGCAGGACTTCCTCAGTTATGAGTTCACTGTTCAGGGTGTGGTAGGTTTCATTCCATGCAGGACCCTGACCCCACTCGTCATCGGCAACGATAAGAGCTCTGTTCATCCATGTACCGCTGTTTCGATCATCATTGTAAGCAAGCAGTTTCGCGGTACAGGTGCCCAATTGGGAGAGATTGTCAACCGGGATACGGGCAATGGGGACTTCAGGCAGCAAAGCATCCTCATGAACCATTATGTACATATCGTCAACGCAGGAGCTGTTACTTGTCATCAGTTTTATCCAGGGGGGTATCATAACCGGCTGAGTGGTCGCATGGCCAAGGAAATCGTAATGCCCGTCCCCTGTAAGTATCACACCGCTCAGGCCGCCGGACCAATCGTCCATTCCCCATCTGACAGCCGATCTTATAGCACCGGGATCAGCGACACCCTGACCGAATTCATCGTAGATCTCTGTAGTAGTTGCCACTACTGGATTGTGTCCCTGCATGGAGCTCAGTGTTTCAATTCCAAAGATGCCGTTGTACAGGGAAGGATGCACAACAATGAGCCTGTCTCCATCCAGAACTGTGCCCACCAGGCGTCCGGGATTGGAGGATATAATCGTGTCCGGAGCCATCCAGTCACCAGAATCCATAAGTATCAACGCTGATAGCGTATCGGCACTGTAAGAAAATTCAAGTTCGCCGCCTGCAAACTCAGTACCGGTGATCAATTCCGGGGAATTGAAATCGGAGATGCTGTAAGCACTGCAATTGGAGGATACACCTGAAGCACTGAAATTGTACCTTCCTGTTTTCTCTCTTGAAGGAAATAGTGCAGTACCTGTAAGATCACCAGGTTGATCGGGATGAATAACCTGAATTGAAGCGAGCCCCAGAATACCTTCGCCTGCATCCTCAACCAGCTCTATTTCAATCGTACAGGAACCGGAGAGCTGAAGGCTGTCTGCCATTAATATCCTGCTGCCGGAACCGGACCAGGTATCAGTCAGAACATGGGTCCCATTTATGTAAACTGCGACTGTACGGGACTGGTATTCGTCGGTTACAACGGAAATGGCAATTGAGCTGTTCCCGGAACCGGATACCTGAAATGTTTCGGTAATAGTCTGTCCCTCTGAAATCGTCTCCCATATCCATCCTGTTGTACCTTCATGGTGCGGCATCCAGATATGCTCTTCCCGAAGCCAGAGATCGGTAAGGATCGAGTTTCCCCATGCAGGGGATGAATCAGGCTGCCCTGATATCCCGTCTATTCTCCGGCCGTTTTCGGAACCCCATGTAAGCCAGTATACGTTATGGGTTGCGTACCTGTGCTGCAGCCTCAGAACATCCTGATCCGAGACCTCCCATCTCGACAACCCTCTTCCGAAAAATTCTATGTAATCATCTCCGTCAAAAATTCCATCGTTATCCAGGTCATTCACAGCTACAGCAACTTCGGATAATTCATGCGAATCAGCAGGATCATCGCTGAACATCAGACCAGGGCCCGTGAAAAGCCTCAGGGAAGCAGACGGGGAACCTGTTATCTCACAGCCGGCGGCAGCAAGATCGTTGCCCGATACAGTGTAACCACCGGTATTCTCCACCGCTATCCGAGCCCATGGCTTACCCCAGAAAATGCTTTCCGCAGCGGAGTCAGTACTGTTTCTCCAGTAAAGACAATCCTCCGGGGCTATATGCCGGAGCAGGGGATGATTCTCAATGGATATGCCTCCGGGCACCGGATCCCACTGCAGATGAATATCGATCCTGGAGGCGAAGGTACTGCCGCGCTCACCGGCGACAGGGTACACCGTAACCATAGCCACACGTGTTCCCGCAAGGGGAATGATGCCGTTGAACACGACATGCCTCTCTTCCGGAGGCAGCGGATCAGCATCGATCTCCATAGCTGCCAGACCTTCTCCCTCAATTGCAGGGGTCCTTGCCTGGCTCAAAGTGATGCCTGTTGACCGGTACGAGGCTGCCGAATAGCTTAATTCAGGTGCAGCCCCATCGGGAACAGGGATAAATAGAGTCAGTGAAGGACGAACGGGCTCACCAGCAGCGTATCTTAAAGGTATTCCCTGGAAAACAGGGTAACTGCCGGCTTCAGTATTGATCACAACAGGATCCTCAAAGGTAAGCACGGTGCTGTACCCTCTTGAAGGATCCGTAGAAACAGATGCTGTCAACTGTGATACGGATACACATAATAGAAGCAGGGAAATCATACTCCGTATACCGCCTTAACTAGTTCGGGAAGAACACTGCCCGCAGTGTAGCGCAGGCTTAAAACTCCATCAAGGGATGAAAGGGGAGTTTCCTCAGGATTAATCTCTATAACTTTTACGCCTCTTCGCAGAGCTATAAGAGGCAGGGAACTTGCCGGATATACGACCATGGAAGTTCCTATGACCATCATCAGATCGCAGCTGTCCGCCAGTCGGAATGCCCGGCTCAGAGCCTGCTCCGGGAGCTGCTCTCCGAAGAGAACGACATCCGGCCTCAGGATGCTTCCGCATGAGCATCGCGGCGGCAGCTTCTCGAAAAGATCCCCGGTCATCTGCACCCTGGAAACACCGCAGGAATCAATGCAGGATGCCGTTCTGAGATTTCCGTGCAATTCGATTACATCCTTTACTCCGGCTTTCTGATGAAGTCCGTCGACATTCTGTGTTATCAGTGGAAGTATCCCCTTCCCGTTTTGCATGCTTACAAGGGCATAATACCCTGCATGGGGCTCAAGTTCCTGACATGCTTTCAATCTCTCCCGGTACCACTCCCATACCAGTGCCGGATCCTTCCTGATGCCCTCGATCGAAGCGAGGTCCTCGGCTCTGTATTCCTTCCAGAGCCCCTCCTCTCCTCTGAAAGTCCGTACTCCGCTTTCCCTGGACATCCCTGCTCCTGTCGAAACAACAATCGATCCGGCAGCTCCAATCATGTCCGCAGCTTCTGCAATAAGGCCGCCCGAATGAGGTTCTGTTACTACACTCCTTGAAAAATCTTCTTCAGCGCTCACGCACAACCGCTACAATATCGGTAACTGAACAGGACGCGCCTCCCAGAGCTGCAAAATCTATTCTGTATATGTAAGCGCCCGATCCTGGCTCATCGTGATCCATATCAAGACCGTTCCAGATAACCTGATTGTAGCCTTCATCGCAGATCACAGTTGCCCGCCATATAGCTCTTCCTGCAACGGTATAAACGGTAACTGAAGCTGTGCCTGCAGATGATGTCTCGAAACTGAAGCACCTCTGCCCTTCCCCCGGATTCGGGTACACGAATACAGAAGACAGGAGATCTTCAGCTGTATCAGTTACAACAAAATCGAGTGTATCCCTTGCTGAATTACCCATTCCATCCCATGCGACCAGAATTACCCTGTGGTCGCCTTCTGCAAGTTCTGGAAGACTGTATTCAAGCTCACCGCAGGTGTAACTATTAATATCGTAAGTAAAATACCTGCTTACATCGAATCCCTGGGAGTCAAGACTGAGAAGGATAGAGCGCCCCGCCCCTCCCCCTATTGTGCAGATCCCGCTGGAATCGGAAAGAGAAGCTCTAAGTATCGCATCACCGCTTACGTTCGGAACAGTTTCTCCGCGGTAACCATCGATCCAGAGCTCGATAGAGGGGGGCAGCGAATCGGGGGAGTGATTGCCCTCGTCCACGGCGGTAATCCACTCATCGAAAGCCACCTCACACCCGTTGGATGATACCCCTACAGCGCTGCCGCGGGAAAACGAACCCGTGTCCGCCTGCATCGGCATGAAGAAGGATGCGGAGAACCCCTGCTCGGTTCCCGTAATAAACGCCTGGTAAATGCTCGACCCGTACCTGAGATAGGTTAT
>QNDS01000062.1 GCA_003644925.1 Candidatus Fermentibacterota bacterium | reverse complement strand
CCAAGTGCTTTTGAAGTGAGTGTACCGTCTTCCCTGACAAGATGTCTGAAAGCCCGATCAAGGCTATCCAGCCTTTCCGGTGAAAAACCTTTCCTGCGCAGTCCTATACGGTTCAATCCCCGGACTCCCAGCGGGGCTCCTCCTGCGAGAACAAAAGGAGGAACGTCCTTGCTCACCCTGTATCCCCCTCCGATCATTGCATGATCACCGATTCGGACAAACTGGTGGATAGGGACAACACCTCCAACGGTAACATCATTGCCTATTTCCACATGCCCTGCCATGTTTACAGCATTCGCCAGGATGACCCTGTCACCTATGATGCAGTCATGAGCGATATGTACGTAAGCCATGATAAGGCAGTCTGAACCCAGCACTGTTCTGCCCGATTCAATCGTTCCCCTGTTTATATTGGCGAATTCGCGAATGACGGTGCGCGAACCAATATACAGTTCTGTACGCTCACCATCGTATTTCAGGTCCTGAGGGTCGGTACCGATAACTGCTGATGGTCCGATTGAAACTGAATCACCTATGAATACAGGACCCGTTACGTAAGCATGCGGACCGATTCGAACGTCTTTCCCGAGTTGAACTTCAGGACCTATAACAGCGTAAGGTCCGATTTGGGCATCTTCGGGCAGAACCGAGTCTACAACAGCAGTAGGGTGGATCATTCTTTCTCTACCAGCATAGCCATTATTATTGCTTCAACGGCTATCTTGCCATCAACTTTAGCTATACCTTTCATCCTGCACATAGGACCTCTCTTATGTATCATCTCCAGTTCAAATATAAGCTGATCGCCAGGTCTTACTGGAGTTCTGAACCTGACCTTGTCCAATCCGGTGAAAAATACGACCCAGTTGGAGGGTTTTTCAAGTGAATTGAACAGCATCAGTCCGCCGACCTGCCCCATTGCCTCTATGATAAGTACTCCCGGCATTATGGGGCTTCCCGGGAAATGACCCTGAAAAAAAGGTTCATTTATGGAAACATTCTTAAGACCGACTACCCTCTTGTCCGGTACAACTTCCAGCATCCTGTCCACAAGAAGAAAAGGATACCTGTGAGGAAGCAGGTTCATGATATCGTTAATATCCCACTTCTTGTCCGTAAGCGGAACTGAGTCCCTGGTCGGTTTATGCACATCAGCGATCTTCTTTACGAATTTCACGTTGGATGCATGACCGGATTTAGCAGATATGATATGCCCCTTCAGCCTTCCCCCCAGCAGGGAAAGATCTCCAATAAGGTCAAGTATCTTATGCCGGACGAATTCATCGGGGAATCTCAATGGCTCTTCGTTCAGAATTCCATCATCTCCGACTACAACCGCATTCTGCAACGTACCGCCCTTTATCAGGTTCTTCTCCTGAAGGTGCTTCACATCTTCGTACAGGCAGAATGTTCTCGCAGGAGCTATTTCATTCTTGAATGCTTCAGGTGTCAGTTCGAGGGAAAGGTACTGAGTTCCGAGGACAGGATGATCGAAATCTATCGTGAAGCTTATCTTAAGGCCATCGTACGGAACAGCAGTAAGGGTAGCTCCAAATGCTTCTATGCTTATGGGCTTTTCAATTGCTATCACCCTGGCCATTTCACCTTCAATTTCCTTGATTCCAGCCTTCTCAAGTACTTCTATGTAGCTTCTGACGGATCCGTCTTCCGGTTCGGGAGGTTCATCCGAATCAAGTTCAATGATACAGTTATCAATCCCCAGACCGTACAATGCAGAGAGGACATGCTCGACAGTATGAACTTCGTAGTAATCGTAGCCCAGGGTCGTTCTTCTTGATTGTTCCTCGACCTGTCTTACATTCTCAAGACATGCTTTTATCCTGGGCTTGCTTTTTACATCTGTTCTTACGAAAACAATTCCTGTATTCGCCGGAGCAGGTTGGAAAACTATGGTAGTCTTCTTACCGAGATGAAGACCTACTCCGCTGTATACTACCGACTGCTGTAGTGTGGTCTGGTAATGCTTCATAAATATTATTCCTCTTCTTTTCTACTGAATTCCTTCATGAATTCTAAGACTTTTCTCCTGAAATCCGGTAGATCAGAGACAGCTGCATTAAGCCTGAGGGCTCGTTTATGCGAACGGGCCGGGTAACCGGATACTGTATTTCCAGCCGCTACATCCTTCGTAACTCCGGACTGAGCAGCGACAACAGCTCCATCCCCGATAGAGATATGTCCGGCTGTACCCACCTGACCACCGAAAATAACACCCGATCCGATCTCTGTACTTCCTGATATTCCAGTTTGAGCTGCGATCAAGCAGCCCCGACCAACCGTTACATTATGAGCGATTTGAATAAGATTGTCTAGCTTTGAGAACCTGCCGATTATAGTGCTGCCGACTACTGCTCTGTCAATTGTGCACCCAGCACCTATTTCAACGTCGTCCTCTATGACTACATTCCCATTCTGCGGTATTTTAAGGTGACCTTCAGGGTCGGGGATAAAGCCGAAACCGTCTGCCCCGATCACTGCGCCTGAATGAATTATCACTCTGCTGCCTATTGCGCAGTCATGATAAACAGAGACAAGGGGATTGATAAAGCATCCAGAGCCGATAGTAACTCCAGGGCCGATGACAGAACCTGCGCCGATAGTTGTACCGGAGCCTATCGTTGCACACGAATCCACCACAGCATTCGGGCCTACAGTTACATTGTCACTCAATACTGCGCCGGGATGAATTACAGAAGTCGGATGAATTGCGGAGAAGCCTGAAAGCGATTCGTGCCTGAACAGGATAAGTACTTCTCTGAAAGCACGATAAGGCTCATTTACCAGAATCAGGTTGGGAGCCGAGGATTCAAGTATTTCCTTCGTGATAACAGCAAGGGCACTGGTGGATACAAGGTATTTCCTGTAAAGTCTGTTTCCAAAATAGCAGACCTGATCAGGCTGTGCATCCGAGAGCGTGGAGACACCGGCTACTTCACTTTCTCCATCCGGTCCGATAAGTTCTCCATTCAACTTTTCGGCAAGAATGGATAACTTCATATTAGTCACTGCCTCCGGTAGATAATTTTTCCAGAACCATGTCTGTTATATCAAGTGAATTGGATACATATACAACCAATCCACCCGACGTGTCCAATACGATATCGTACCCTTCGGCAATACTCAGCTCCTGAACTGCCTCATTGATACTTGCCACTATAGGCGAAACAAGCTGACTGTTTCTTGTTTCGACCAGCCCGCCCGGTCCGAATGTCTGCGCAAGGAAAGTCTGAAGTTCCAGAGATTTCTCTTCGATCAGAGTTTCTCTTTCCCTTCTCCGTTCCGGGCTCATTACCATTGTATAATCCAGGTCAGCCTGAATGACATCGATCTCTTCCTGAAGCGAATCAGCATGAGCTTCCCACTCATCAATCTCTTTTTCAAGCAGTTCGGTCGCATCGGTCACCTCCCCCAGGTTATCAAATATCCTGTCTGAATCTATGACCGCAATTGTCTGCGCTGCAAGAATAAAAGCAACAGTGAATGCTGCAAGCAGGGCTACTTTCATAACTGTAATCCTCCAAATACAAAAGGGAGTCTAAGTTAACCGACAATCCAGTTATCTGCGGTTCGGTTCCCTCATATTCTAGAACATTGTGCCAAACTGGAAATGCGGTTCCCAGCCGCGATCAGGTCCATCAAAACCGTAAGCGTAATCGAACCCGATGACACCCAGCATAGGCACTTCAATACGGATCCCTATTCCGGCACCCCGGTTCAGATCAGAAAAATCACTGGAAGACCATGATGACCAGGTATTTCCCGCATCAGCAAATATGGAAAGCTGAAGCTGATCAATTATCCGGCATCTGTATTCGGCGCTGAGAATAAGCATTGAACTTCCGCCTACAGTTTCATAACCTTCCCGGGCAGTAATACTATGAGTGGGGTACCCTCTGACACCATAAAAACCTGTTCCACCCAGTTCGAAATACTCGTAAGCAGGAGGTTCTCTGCCGTCCAGAGATGCAACCATCCCGATCCTTGCTCTGAGGAAGAAGATAAACCTCCAGAAAGATGGAACATACCAGCTTGAATCGATGAGATACTTCTGGTATCCAATGTTCCCGCCAAGAGCGCCGCCGGCAAATTCTCCTGTAAGACTGTTCAGGGAACCTCTGGATGCGAACATCTGTCTGTCCCTGCTGTCTCTTGTGAAATTCAGCTTGATCGAACTTGTCCATCTTGGCCAGTCCGTGTTTCGAAGCGAATAGTAATAACTTGTTGTATCGCTCGTGATATTGAATACATCGACCTTTTCAAGGCTGTACTTGATAGAGGCTGAGGCATAATCCACCCAGGGAAGCGGACGGCCCACCATTACAGCCCCCCCTGTCCTGCGGCGGTCATATTCCGACTCATTGTAGGTAGTATGAAATACCTCGCCACCGAGGGATAACGGTGTGTCTCTGAACCATGGCTCCCTGAAGCTTATCTGAACATCATGCTGAGTCTTTGAGAACTGGTAATTAAAGGTCAGGCTCTGTCCCCGGCCGAAAAGGTTGGTTTCACCCAGCTCAACGAATCCGCTGAATCCGGTTCCTCCGCCGTATGCGGCTCCAATTCCAGCCTTACCGGTTGTCTTCTCTTCAAGATCAAATACAATATCAACATCCGGGGAGTCCTCAAGGTAGCGAAAATCCACGCCGACATTACTGAAATAATTCAAGTAATAGATATTCCTGTAACTTCTCATAAGGGCTGATCGCTGGAACATATCACCAGGATATACTGTTAACTGCCTTCTTATGATGTTTTCCAGTGTTCTATTATTCCCTGTAATCTCTATCCTGCGAACATGGGCTCTTTCACCCTCATTCACCATATAGGCAATATCCAGAGTATTATCCGTACCGCTGTCTGTTATAAGAGGTTCGATACCCGCATAAAAATAGCCCAGCTCCTGAAACAGTTCGTACATTGTCATCAGGGATGAATTCATCTTCTTTCTGCTGTATTCGTCCCCCGTTTTCATATCCATGACAGATAGCAGAACTGAATCCGGAAAAGCTTCATTGCCGGAGAACGAAATGTCACCAAAAGTATAGTATTCACCCTCATCCAGCGTGACCTCGAACCTCAGATGCCGCCCGTCTTCGAGCATTGATTGCTCAGCATCAATAATTCTGGCTTCAGGGTACCCATGATCCTGGTAGAAGGTGATCACCGAATCCAGGCTAGCCTCGAATTCACTTTTTCTGTACCTTCCGGAGCGCCAGAAGGAATCCTGATGAGTATCCATCTGCCCTCGAAGTTTACTATCGTTAAATGCGATATTGCCTGAAAAATCAATCTCCCCGACCCTGATATCCGGACCCTCTTCACATTCGAACAGCAGTACACTCCGGTTATCACTATCCTGAGGAAGCCAGACGGGGGTAACCAATGCTTCATGTCTGTGATCTTCAGCGTAAAAGTGCAGCACTACCCTGCGGGCTTCCTCAACTTGCCCGGGCGAGATAGTCATGCCCGGGAAAAGTGAGAGGGAATCCAGTACATCGTCATCATCAAGACATCCGGGATTACTGAATTCGATTCTGCTTAGCAGTCTGTTTTCGTTAACTACGATCAGGAGATCGGTCAATCCTCCAGTCGTATCAGCCTGTATTTCGATGCTGCTGAAATAACCGAGTCCGAAAAGATCTCTGGTTCCCCTGCTGACATCCGCAGGATTATAAATATCCCCTGTCTCCAGCCCGAAAACCCTTGTGATAAGATCAGTGCTTACAAAGGAGTTGCCTGTCACTTCCACCGAGCCGATCTCCAGCGCCAGTGACGCTGAGATCACAATTGTCAGCAATGCTGTACTAAATCTCAATTCTCAACTCTTCCGTGTATTGTGTTCGATCTGATTTCTTCTTCATTATTTTCACTGGGCACTTTAAAAACGATACGATTGCCATCCCTGACTGCAAGAACGGAGTCACCGGATGAGAATTCACCTCTGAGTATCGCATCGGTCATAGGATCTTCGAGCAGCCTTCTAATCGTTCTTCTTATATGCCGTGCTCCCGCTTCCGGGTCGTAACCGGCTTCTGTTATGAGTGTTATAGCTTCAGGTGAAAGGTCCAGTGTAATCCCCAGCTCAGATAGCCGCTGTTCTACATCCTCCATCTGAAGAGAAACTATTTTTTCCATGTCGCAGAACTCAAGGGGGTTGAATATTACTATTTCATCCAGTCTGTTGAGAAACTCCGGGTTGAAATGGCTTTTTACGGCATCCATGACCAGTCCGTCAATACGTTCCGTTTCACCCTCCGGGCAATCAGTTGAGAATCCAAGCTTTCCACCGTTCAGAAGGTTCCTTGAGGCTATGTTGCTTGTCATTATCAGGATGGTATTCGTAAAATCTATCTCCCTGCCGTAGTTATCGGTCATTCTGCCGTAATCCAATACCTGCAGCAGCATATTGTAAAGATCGGTGTGAGCTTTTTCGATCTCATCAAGTAGTACAATGGAATATGGTCTTCTCCGGACTTTCTCCGTCAACTGCCCGCCTTCATCATATCCTATGTACCCTGGAGGAGCTCCTATAAGCCTTGATCCGGAGAAACTCTGCTGGAATTCGGACATATCTATCCTGATAAGAGCCGAAGGATCCCCGAATACCAGTTCGGCAAGTATCCTTGCAGTCTCCGTCTTTCCAACTCCCGAAGGACCAAGGAAAAGGAATGTTCCAGCAGGCTTGTTCACATCCCGCAGCCCTACGCGGCTCCGCCTGATAGCACTGGTTATGCTGTCTATAGCTTCCCTCTGTCCTACTATTCTGGACTCAAGCCTCTCTTCAAGGTCCAGAAGCCCGGCAGTTTCACTCTTACCCACCCTGCTTACCGGAATGCCTGTCATATCTGCAACAACTTCGGCTACCTGCTGTTCTGATACGGGAGAAATATGAAGGCCCGCCAGCCAGCTTGAACGTGCTTCAGTGAGTTCCTTTTCTCGATTCTCTATTTCTTTTCGTAATCCAAGAGTGCTTTCGATATCTTCGTTCTGGGATGCTGACTTCTTTCTGGCTCTGAGTTCGACCAGATCATTCATCATCTCTTTCACACTATCGGGCAGAATGGAATGAGATACTCTATTCTTAGCCCCAGCTTCATCCAGAACATCGATGGCCTTATCAGGGAGGAACCTGCCGCTGATGTATCTTGCTGCCAGTTTAGCTGCAGCCTGAACAGCTTCATCGGTGTAAACGGTTCCATGGTGTTCTTCATATCTATGCCTGAGGCCTTCCAGGATCTCTATAGTGTCACTTACGGAAGGCGGATCAACAGGAACCGGCTGGAATCTCCTTTCCAGTGCTCCATCCTTTTCAATACGCTTTCTGTATTCATCAAGTGTTGTTGCTCCGATACACCTCAGTTCACCTCTTGCAAGGGCCGGTTTCAAAAGATTAGCGGCATCCATGGCGCCCTCGGCAGCGCCGGCTCCAACCAGCACATGTGCTTCATCGATGAAAAGGATGATATCACCGGATTCTGTGATCTCCTGGAGAAGCTTCTTCAATCTCTGTTCAAACTGTCCTCTGTATTTGGTTCCAGCAACAACGGCAGCCATATCAAGGGCAAGTATCCGTTTCCCTGCCAGGATATTGGGTGTTTTTCCCTGCGCTATAAGACCAGCAAGACCTTCAACTATCGCGGTCTTTCCGACCCCTGGTTCACCTATAAGAATAGGGTTGGATTTCTTCCTTCTGCAGAGCACCTGAATCACTCTGTTGATCTGCTTCTCCCTGCCGATAACCGGATCAAGCTTTCCCTCCCTGGCCATTCTGGTCAGATCTCTGCAGAAGTAATCTATTCCGGGTAATTCCTGAACATTCTTCTGCTGCTCACCGATACCATCTGATTCTATATGAGGCGGAAGCTCAGCTGCTGCTTCTTCAGCTGTCTTCAGAAATACGCCCTTCTCCCTGAGAATGCTTGATGCCTGACAGTTTCCAACGGACAGAAGACCAAGAAGAAGGTGGTGAGTACCGGTTTCAGTTGCCCCTCTGCTTGCAGCTCTCCGGCCGGCTTCACCTCTGACCAGACGAGCTTTGGTAGTCCAGCCGATCTCCCTGAGGTTAATCTCGTTTGCAACCGGTCTTCGCATCAGGTTTTCAAGTCTTGTTCTCAGTACACCTATCCTCACACCAAGCTCGTGAAGAATGATCAGGGCTGCGGAACCCTTTACAGAAATAAGACCAAATAGGATATGTTCGGAGGCTACTTTGCTCTGCCCCGACCTTTCAGCTTCATTAACAGCGATCTCAAGGGCAGCTCGTGCTTTCTCTGTCAGCTTTTCCGGCACTTATTCTCCTTTGAAAAACATTCACGGCTCAGGGATGATTCTATCCGGAATGGTGTTCCTTTGTTCCCCGAAGATAATCCTGCATAAAGAACTCTGCAATAATTGGCTATCATCAATGGAGAACACCATCCTCAAGTGAGAGAGATCTATGAGCTCTCTCTGCAAGCTCAATACTATGGGTCGCAATAATAAAAGCCTGGCTTCTTCTGTCGGCGAGCTCGAACATAAGATCCTCAACAATCCTGCTGTTGGCCGCATCAAGATTTCCGGTCGGTTCGTCAGCCAACACAACAGAAGGTGAGAGTATCAATGCTCTGGCCACAGCTGCTCTCTGCCTCTCCCCTCCGGAAGTCTCTGAAGGGAAATGCTGGCCTCTGTCAGACAAACCGACTTCCGCAAGAAGTGACGCTGCAGAATCAAGGGCATCCCTCCTGGTGTTTCCAGCCAGCATGGAAGGCATAGCTACATTCTCCTGTAATGTAAATTCTTCCAGCAGATGATGAAACTGAAATATGAACCCGAGTTCACTGTTCCGGATTCGTGCCCTTCTGGATTCATTGACTGACCATACATCCATACTGCCAACAGACACGGTACCCCTGTCAGGTGGGTCAAGCACTCCGCAGACATGAAGAAATGTGCTTTTACCCGAACCGCTCGGACCAACGATGGATACAATTTCTCCAGCTGATACTTCTATGCCCGCACCCCTGATTATCGAGAGATAAGTTGCATCTTTTCCGTATGATTTCCATATATCAACAGCGGACAGAACTAAGTTCTTGCTTTCATTCATACCTTACCGCCTCTGAAGGTGACACTCTTATCGCATGCAGAGCGGGAAACAGAGAGGCAATAAAACATGCAGCGATGGTTGCAAACCCAATACTTAGAATAAGAAACGGCTGTACTACCCCTGGAAGCACATCAATCCAGTACACACTGCTTTCAAGCCTTATCGGAAAGAAACTGTTTATCATGATAGTAACCAATACAGCAAAAATGCTTCCGGCAAGCGCACCACCCAGACCAATGATCCCGCCCTGCATTAATCCTGTAGATACTATCGTACCCGGAGACGCTCCCATTGATCTTAGAACTCCAGTATCCCTTCTGTGCTCAATAGCTATCATGTTAAGCGCGCTGAGCAAGTTCAGCATAGCAACAACACTTATCAGAGCCAATACGATTGTCATCCCCGTTTTCTCAAGTCCCAGTGCCGCGAAAAGATTCTGATGAGCCGAAATAAAAGCACTGCAGACCATATATTCACTTTCTCCTGCAATATACGATTCTCTCAGTATCGCAGAGATGCTCTCGGCCTCCTTCAGGGCGTCCGCTTCCTCTATAAGGCCTACACTGAGTGAGGTAGCGGTTATCGGATCTCGAAAGAGAAGAGAAGCGGTTGATAGATCAGTAATAATTATTGATGAATTGTACTCATCAATTCCAAAATCTGTTACCGCATAAACGGAAACGGAAACAATCGTATCTACAAGAAGCCTGCCCATGGCTGAAAACTGCGTGGCATCGGTGGATGCGAGCCTGATGGTATCTCCGGGGGAGACACCGAGTCTTTCGGAAAGCGCTGTACCCAGAACAGCTCCCCTGCCGGATATGTTCAGGTTACTCAATCGCTCTCCGGATACCAGCAGGGGTTCAACATCCCAGTTCACTCCTCTTACCCGGACCCCGGCAACATCTCCACTGTTTCCGGCGGCAACAACCGTTTTCTCAAGCACAGGGGAAACAGATGTGACACTCTCCGACATCGAGGCCAGGTTTTCAACAAAGCGAACATCATCCGGTTCAAGTGGATATCCCCCTGGAATCCTTACTTCCATAGGTGGATGAATGGATGAAAGCTGTTTGAGTATGGATTCGGAGAATCCATCCATGAAAGAATTAAGTATTACGAGTGCTGCAACTCCAATTGCAATCCCCGCAATGGATAGTAAAGATACCGTCCTTACGAAACCCGAGTTGGACCTGCTGAATATCTGTCGCCACGCAATACGAACAATCAGCGTCAGCTTCACTTTTCATTCCGTCTTAAATTAGGAAAAAGGATGGTATCCCGTATTTTCCCGGTATCGGTCAGTATCATTACAAGGCGGTCAACGCCTATCCCCATTCCCCCCGTAGGAGGTATACCGGTTTCGAGGGCGTAAAGGAAATCCTCGTCAAGTTCACCCTTCCTGTGCAGACTCATCCCGGCCTGTTCTGTCAGAATCCTCCTCTGAAGCAGAGGGTCATTCTGTTCACTGAAAGCGTTAGCAAGTTCAAGGCCTGCGAAAAACACTTCGAACCTCTCGGTTTCTCGCGGACTATCCTTCATGTGCTTTGCAAGTGGAGATAGCTCCTCCGGGTAGTCTATCACGAAAGTCGGCTGAATAATCCTGTCGGCAACGAAATAGTCGAAAAGTTTGTCAAGTATTGCTATGCGGTCAGTAGCCCTGGAGATTATACCTTTTTCATTCATCAGCTTGCTGAGATCTTCAGGCTCCCAGGAGAAAAGGTCCTCACCGCTTGCATCCTTAAGAGAATCCATGAAACCTATTCTCCGAAACGGAGCAGTAAGATCAAATTCGGTTCCCTGGTACACAATTGTGCCGCTATGACCTGCAGCTTCGGCTGCCGTACGGATCATCTCTTCGAATCTATTCATCATGACGCTGTAATCCGCATATGCCTCATACAGTTCAAGCTGAGTGAACTCGGGGCTATGTGTTCTGTCCACACCCTCGTTCCGAAAATCCTTTCCAAGTTCGTAGACTCTATCTATCCCACCGGCTATAAGACGTTTCAGGTAGAGTTCCGTGGCTATTCTGAGGTAGAACTGCTGGTTCATGCTTTCGTACATAGTTTCGAAGGGTTCCGCCGCAGCACCGCCGTACAATGGCTGGAGAACAGGTGTTTCAACTTCCAGGAATCCGTTGGAATCCAGATATGATCTTAAAGAGGATATGATTCTGCTCCGTTTTACGAATCTGTCCAGTGAAGCAGGATTCACCTGAAGGTCCACACACCTGTGCCGGTAGAGATAATCCCTGTCGCTGACTTCATCATGCGCCACACCCAGGGCATCCACCTTAACAACAGGAAGCTGCCTGAGGCTTTTGCAGAGCAGTTCGAGCTGCTCAGATCTAACAGTGAGTTCCCCCATCCTGGTGGTAAAGACGGATCCCTTCACCTGAACGATATCTCCGAGATCGAGAAGATCAAGCACAGACCAGTCCCTGTCGCTCAGTATCTTTCTGCTCAAATAGAGCTGGATCGATCCTGTTCCATCCCGAAGGTCGGCGAATACAGTCTTTCCATGCTCCCGTTTGCCGGTAAGCCTTCCAGATACAACTACACTCTCTTCTGTTTCGCCGCTCTCCCTTATCTCGCTGATTGGCATAGATGTCATGCATCTTGCGGGAAATGGGTCGATACCGAGATCTTCCCTGAGATGAAGGAGTTTCTCTTCTCTTACCGTAATACTATCATCACTCATTTCTGGCTGCTCTTTCTCAGATATTCCTCAATGAATTCCTGGATTTCTCCGGAAAGGAAATCATCAATGCTGGAAGTTTCAATTCCGGTCCGGTGATCCTTTACCATTCTGTAGGGATGCATGACGTAAGATCTTATCTGATGACCCCACGATACATCCTTCTTGGTTTTCTCCAGTTTAGCCTTCTCTTCCCTTCTCTTCTCCTCCTCGAGCTCATACAGCCTTGCCTTCAGGATTCTCCTGGCTACTTCCCTGTTCCTGAACTGTGACCTCTGATTCTGGCATGTAACCACTATACCGGTTGGAATATGAGTCATCCTGACTGCTGAATCTGTTTTGTTAACATGCTGACCACCCGCTCCGCTGGCCCTGTAAGTATCAATCCTGATATCATCTTCACGTAGATCGATTTCTATTTCATCTTCGATATCCGGCAGCGGGAATACGGAAGCGAAACTTGTGTGCCGTCTGTGATTCTGGTCGAAGGGTGATTTCCTTACAAGACGATGAATACCGCCTTCAGCCCTTAAGTACCCGTAAGCCCAGGGACCCTTAACCGTCATGGTGGCTTCTCTGATACCGCCCTCCGTACCACCTTCACTCACGCTGAGCACTTCAACATCAAATTCCTGTTTCCCGGCCCAGTGAATGTACATCTTCATCAGCATTTCAGCCCAATCCTGGCTGTCCTGTCCCCCGGCTCCGGAACGGATCGTGAGTATTGCATCGTCCCTGTCATGAGGACCCGAAAGCATCTGTATGAATTCCAGCCT
>QNDS01000061.1 GCA_003644925.1 Candidatus Fermentibacterota bacterium | reverse complement strand
GTCAATATCAAGTAGCGGATCTAATGCAAGCTTCATTCTACATGAGTATTGCACGCTATCTGTAGTTTGAAGAACAATCAAGCGAAGGCTTGATGCAAATACAAAGGATTCTCTTCTGAATCAGACCACTTATTAAATTGACATCATATGTCGAATAGGATATATCAAAATCGATGATCGAGCAGATCTGTTTGATCTATCTGCTTATGAGGGGTGAGGTAAATGCGGATTCTTTTATTTACTAGCATTATCGTCGTTCTATTATCATCACCGTTATATGCAGCAGTTAATGTTGTCGAACAGGTTGACTGGTCGGGTGGTGGTGGTGTATTGGGTCCTGTAAGTGAATGGGGAAACAGGTTCTTTTCAGGAACGGATATTTATTGGCATGGTGTTCCCGGAAGAATTTTCATAATGATGATTGCTAAACATCACATCGATACGGGTTACCTGGACACCAATTTTGCGGTTCCGCGGGATATAAATGGTGATGGTTTTGAGGATGTTATTGCAACTGATCCATCTGGTAGAAGAATTTTCTGGTATCAGAACAATGATGGTTCGGGGCTTTCCTGGACTAAGAGAAACGTCGCTAACAATCTCGATGAGCCCATTTGCGTTAACTCCGAGGATATCGATGGTGACGGTGATATGGATATAATTGCAGCTATCCGGATTGATGATGAGGTCATTTGGTGGGAAAACACCAACGGTTCAGGAACATCATGGACAGTCCACTACATAGATGATGGCTGTAATGGTCCCAGATCGATTCACTCTGTTGACATGGATAAAGATGGTGATATTGACGTTGTCGTATCCGCATATTCTTTCCCTAACATTATGTGGTGGGAGAACTCAGATGGCTTAGGAACTTCCTGGATAAGACATCCTCTTGGAATAACCGAGCAAGCACGTTCTGTTCATGCACGGGATATCGACGGTGATGATGATATGGATATTGTGTGTGCTTACTTCTACGGTGATCAGATCGCATGGTGGGAGAACATTGATGGCACCGGCACCGGCTGGATGAAACACGTCATTGCCAACAATTACGATCATCCCTGGTCCGTGTTTTCCGATGATATCGATGGAGATGGGGACACTGATGTTCTTGGAGCAACCTACGGTTCGCATCATATCACTTGGTGGGAAAATGAATATGGAACCGGAATGTCATGGATTGAACATACAATAGGGGAAGGTTTTGGGAATGCCAGTTGTGTCTATTCAGAGGATCTAGATGGTGATGGTGACATAGATGTGCTTGGTGCTGCACAGGGAACCGATGAAATCACCTGGTGGGAAAACAGTGACAGCACAGGAGAGATATGGATAGAACACACTCTAGATGAGGATTTTAGTGGAGCTATATGTGTGAGAACCGCTGACTTCAACAATGATGGGAGTATTGATGTTCTAGGAGTTGCAAGCTTCTCAGGCATTGCCTGGTATGATGTTTCAGATTCATCCTCGATTGGAGTCCTGGAATCAAGCATACTGGAAGTTTCTCAGAGTCCGGATTGGCATTACTTTCAATGGGCCTCATCTCAACCCGCAGGTACAGAAGTGATGTTTCAACTCAGGGCATCGGACGATCCTGGAAGCATGGGTCCTTGGTCGGATACCTTATGGTTGCCGGACAGCCTCGATGGAGTAGTTCAGGATGAAAAGCCTTATTTTCAATACAAAGTCATCATGACTTCTCCTAATTGTGAGAGCACGCCATATATGTATCAGGTTTCTCTATTCTGGGAACCTTACACCGGGATTGAGGAGGAGAATCATGCAGATGAATACTCTCTTTTCAATCCACGACCGAATCCCTCTTCATCTGAAACCTTAATGAGATTTAATGTGCCAGAATACACTGCTGTTGATCTAACGATATTCGACCTCTCTGGAAGACTGATCGAATCCTCACATACTAACTATGAAGCTGGAATTCATCAGATTGCTGTAGATGATCTTCCACCCGGAGTCTACATAGTCAGAATGAGTTCAAACTTGTTCACATTTTCAAAACTTTTTACTGTATTGAATTAATTCGAATATTGTCTACTGTGGCCCGCCAGAGAAGACACAGCCCCCGATCAGGGGGCTATTTCTTTATGTGGTATCTTGATGCGTAGTTCGAGTGCGAATGGGGTCGTGCGGATGGGGTCGGACGTCACTTGCGGCACTTAGGCTTTGCACCATATACAGGAGCACTATTATTTGTGTTTGGAACATTCCAGTAAGTCATGAATACAGTTTGTGTATTAAATGAACACTCTTTGTATAAATCAGACATTCTTGGAGGTAGATATTGTCATTATTCCCTTTCTGGAACTCTTGGATAGAATCAAATCCATTCATCAGGAAGGAAAATGATGTCGATAATAAACTATTGCATCGGGATGTCAGTACTGCTGTTACTGATAATTGCATGTTCACCGGCGGGTACTGAGGATATAGTTGTATCAGTAACTCCAGAACAGGTAGTTGAGCAACTTCGAGAATCTTACGTAGAACAGAATATCTCTGATTATTCAGACTGCTTCGCAGACAGTTTTATGTTTGTACTTCATGAGCTGGACTGGGAGTGGAATCCCCATGACCCGGATTCCTGCTGGTTTCTGAGTACGGAGTTAGCTTATTCTGAAGATCTGTTACTGAACGCCCAGGGCATCTCTCTGGATCTTGAATGCACTCCTACATACATATGGCCCGATGACTCAACAGCCTTGGGTATGAACTGCCCATTTGATCTTGAGGTATATGTCGATAGTGCACACACTATGGGCTACAGGGCGGCAGGAGATGCCGTATTCAGATTTATTGAGGTTAGTGATGATGTGTGGATGATCGATTACTGGAAGGATGAATCGGACATGAGTGGTACAAAAGAAGCCTCGACATGGGGATTAGTCAAGACCACTTACACGGTAGACTTATAGAGAGAGAAAACACTTAGCACACAAGGATCTGCTGAATATTCAGATTTGTGTTTACAACGAAAATTGAACCGTCCGGTTAACACAGCGCCAGTGTGCTTCTATACTGAAAACCTCACTTTTCGGCATCATACCTGTGAAATGTTCGAAGATTGTCTACTGTGACCCACCATTTGGGCATATTCCAGGCACATTGTTTCACGGATTTGGGGTAACTCATGAAACCCTGCAACCGGAAGGCGCCTACAGGCTTTCGGCTCCGGGAAAATCGAAGGCGATCTTCTTCAGGATCGTCGTGACCTGCGAGAAGGCCTGTTTCAGGCCGCTCTTCTCGATCTCGGTGAGGTTCCTCAGGCTGATGTTATTATCCGGTGGAAGGTCTTCGGCGATGGCCGAGCTCTGCCGTTTATACCGCAGGAGCATCAGGATGTTGTACGCCTGGAGGAGCTCGTTGAAGCTCGAACGCTGCAGGATGCCCGCTTCCCACAGCGCCCTCAGCCGGTCCGCCGTATTGATCTTTTTGATTCCGTGCTGAAGGGCATAGAGCCGGGCGAAATTGACGAGCGGAAGAACGGCCTCCTTGGCATTGAATACCTTTTCCCGTCCATGAACGGTCTCCGTGATGATCTTGCCGAAGGCGCTGATCGGAACCTTGTGGGAAAGGGCATTCCGCGCCAGGTGGAAGAAGAAAGCCGGGTGTTCCACCAGGATCCCGTGGATATGCCTGCGAAGAGACCTGACCAGCGAGGTTTCGCCAAAGACGCACCGGAAATCGAAGAAGATATTGAAGCGCAGAAGCTCTTCGGTGTCGGGTTCCTCGATCCAGCTCTGGAAATAGTTCTTCCATGCCGTGAGCGGCTGGTTCCACTGAGAGTTGCTCGCCATGGAATCGCCCTTGCAGAAGGCATACCCGGCGGCATCCAGGTCCCGACAGACCCGCTTTCCGAGTTGCAGGAAGTATTCTTTCGCCAAGTCCTGCTGCTCCGGTCCGGGATCTTCGTACACCAGGGCATTATCCTGATCGGTGACCAGGGTCTGTTCTTCGCGGCCTTCACTGCCGAAGGTCATGAACGCAAAGGGCACGGGCGGATCTCCCAGGTCGGTGAGTGTCAGGGTGATAATTCGTTTCGTGATCGCATCGGCCAGGGCGCTGGCCATGTGCGTGGCGTTTCTCGGAGCGACCCCGGATTCGATCATGGTCTTCAGGATCAGCGGAAGCCGTGCCCTGGTCCTGGCAATCTCATCGATAGAACAGGCCCTTCGGATCTTCTGAAGCAGGATGGAGAAGGAGTGCTGGGGGAAGGAGATGAATTCCGTATTGCGCACGATCCCGATGCCTTTTCCTTCCAGGTTCCGGACCACGAGGTGGCGGACATTCTTCTCCTGCATGAAGAGCGCGGCTTCGAAGACCAGGGCGGTTGAGGGGATCGAGATGACGGGAGCGCTCATGACCTGGAAGATCGGCTGGTCCGCTGAAGCCTGTTCCGCCACGATACGTTCCCTGAAGTCGCGGTCGGTGATCACGCCTGCTACTTCTCCATCCGTGCCGGTGACTCCCAGGATGGTGGCCTTCTCGCGGACCATGATCCGGGCCGCCTTCTCCGCGGGACAATTCATGGGACATGTATGGAGGGGCTGCATGACCGTTTCCAGGGGTTCGTTAAGGAAGAGGAGCGAGGCCTGGAGCTGGTTGAGGATGGCGTTGCGTTCGTTGTTTCGCGCCTGGCGCAGGTCCTTGATGATCACGATTCGGCCGGGAGAGCCTGCGATATCAACGGAATGGGATGCAAGGACCACCTCGAGTGAAGTGCCGTCCTTCCGCAGAAGGGTAGTCTCGATGCCGCCTGTCTCCTCGGCTGGAGCCTGTTCCAGAGCCGATCGATTCTTCGTCGTCTCTACAGCGAACAGACCGGCGGAATTGGGAAAGAAATCGTCGAGATCGAGCAGCGTGAATTCCGGCGGGGAATAGCCGGTCATGCGCAGGAAGGTCGGATTGGCAAAGGCGCAGCGCCCGTTGAGAACCAGGAGCGTCCCTTCGGTAGCGGTCTCCACCAGGGTCCGGTACCGGTCGTGGGAGTCCCGAAGTCCTTCCTCGGCCAGCCGTCGCTTCTCTTCCGCTTTCAGGTTCTGCAGAACCATGTACGCGAGAAGTCCAGCCATGACCGCCACCACGGAGAGGGAGATGAGGATGATCCGGTTCGTGATGACCTGGATCTCAGTCCTGACATCCTCGAGGTACAGGCCGGTTCCGATGATCCAGCCCCAGGGCCGGAAGATGCGGACATACGATTCCTTCGGAACGATCCGCTCCGGATCGTCTTTCCATTGCCAGACGTAATCGACATACCCATGGTCGTCGTGTTCGACAGCCCTGACGAATTCCACGAAGAGCCGGACTCCATTGGGATCGCTGAAGTTCGAAAGGTCCTGGCCGTCCAGGTCGGAACGGTAAGGGTGCATGATCATGCGGGGCACGGTATCCGTGATCCAGAAGTAGTCCTTTGCTTCCGGCCCGTATCGGAGCGCCCTGACCTGGCTCCTGGCCGTGTTCCGGGCCTCGGTCTCGGATAGCAGGCCCTGCTCCGCGGCCCGGTTGCATTCCGAAAGGATGCTCCACGCGGAGTTGGTCAGTTCCCGTATCATCTCCCGTTTCCTGTTGAGGAGATTCTCTTCGAAGGAGGGAATGACGATTCCGAATATGACGAAAAGAAAGAGCGTGATCGCGACAACGGCCGGAAGAAGGATGGGGAGCGGTATACCGACATGATGGTGAGGGGTTCGAGGATGCGCCGACGGTGGCGGGGCCGGCATCGCATCCTCCTCCACGTGAAAGATCGGAAGAGCATTCCGAAAAGCCTTCCACCGGGAGGATTCAATCTCGATCCCGGGATCGGGACTTCCCGGCAGGTTTGGGCCGTGATAATCACTGCCTGCGCAGACCTTGAGCCCGTGCCTGTCGGCCAGGTCGAGAAGTGAGGCCTGCTGTTCCGGGGTATAGGGTTTATACAGGGCCTCGATCCCGTCCAGGCCTGCCTTCTTCAGTTCAGCCACGGCCTCGTTCAATTCTTCAGGATCAGGCCATATCTCCAGGGGATGAGCGAGGAAAGCGATTCCTCCGGCTGAATGGATATGCGTGATGGCTTCCCGGGCGCTGGGAACCCGGGAGTAGAGGGAACGGATCCAGGTGTCATCCGGATCCAGGCCGTAACCGAGAATATGGATGCCGCGGTCCCGAAAGAGGGAGGAAAGTTCGATTCCGGTCAGGGCTGTGCCGCCGTGCCGCGCGAAGACCTCCATGAACCGGCGGTTGCCCGATGAATCATCATGATCCGTCAGGGCGGCGAAGCGGATGCCTGCGTCCACGACCTTCCCGGCAAGGATTTCGGGGGAGAAGGCCCCGTCACTCAGGTTGGAGTGAAGGTGGAAATCAACCTTCATCCGCACGGTCAGAGCCTGTCCTCAAGGGCACAGGCAAAATCCTCCGGGGTTGCATTCGGCCCGTTGCCGTGGTTCTCATGGACGTCTCCCGACCAATTGCACAACACGGTCCGTTCGGTTTTGCTTTCAGGATCGAGTCCTTTCTCAAGGACCATGTAAGCGAAGTCGATCTCCTCGGGCGGAGTTTCCGGATTCGACTCGCTCTTCAGGATGATTCCCACGAAATGGGCTTCACAGATATTCGCGGGGGGAGGCATGACGACGATGATGCCGAAGAACTTCACAGGGTTCTGACGGCATACCTTGCGCAACGCGACATGCGCAAGCGCGTAATGAGGCGACGGCGTTTCGCGGACGTTCATTGCGATACCGATTCTAACGCGCGTTGTCAGGCCGGGCAACCGGCGCACGATCCCTTGATGCCCGGGGAATATTTTGCCACAGAGAAGCAGTAGGAAAGTGGATTATCCATAGTCCCATATCCTGCTCCACAGCAGCCCATTCGTCCCGATAAACCTCCAATTTCTGACTGAAACCAGCATGCCAGAAGCTTGTGGTTCCCGGGTGATCCCGGAAACTGACAATACTACCCAAATTCCTCCGTCGTCAATGAAGAAACTCTCTGATCCCTTTGAAAACCATGCATTGTTACAAACCTCACCGATGAAAGCCAGATCGCTGATAACTTATCCAACCTCTATCTCCGGAACATCATCCTGCCATGGAATGTAATCCACATCGGGTTCAAAAACCATTTCCAGGGGTATTGGCGGAGGTCTGGTAGACTAGTCAGTGAGATTCAGGAGAATGAGTATTCAGAGGGATCTCATGCTGTTCAACTTGATGAGTTTTCTCCAGGGACCTACTTCTGCAGGATGATCTCAGGAGACTATAGGGGAACGCAACGCTTCGTTGTAATTGAGTAGACACCAGAGCTCTCACGGTGTGATCCGATCAGACGAAACTCCGTACCTTTGGGCAAATTGCATCCTGAAAGGGCTATATCGACCGTAAAGAACTGTGAGCAATAGTAAAATTCATCAGAATAATTCGAATATTGTCTACTCTGGCCCGCCAGAGAAGACGCTGCCCCCGATCCGGGGGCTATTTCTTAATGTGGTATCCTGATGCGTAGTTCGAGTGCGAATGTGACCGGACGCCACTTGCGACATTCAGGTCTGCATGCAAAACAGTGGTGCTTCCAATTATATGATTTGCCTCTGAAATCCCGGTTGGAAAATCTCAGTCATTAATCACGAATTTCAACGATTCGACTTCATTTTCACATCTGAGTATAGCCGTATACATCCCAGCTGGAGCAGAGAAACTCCACTGCGTATCCCCGGTTTCCAGGGGACCGCGGTAGATCTCTTCGACGGCTCTGCCAGAGATATCGTAAATCATCAGAGATACTAGGTTATAAGCAGGAAGATGAAGACTGAAAATTGCACAACCATATGCAGGGTTTGATTCGATTGACAGGTAAGATTGCTCCGTGGTTGAGCCTGCCTCATCTTCGATACCGCCAAAATAGAAGAAATCTATGTTGAGCAAGCTTATATAGTACTTGCCGTCAGTTCCTCTGTAACTCCAATAGATTTTTATGCAATCCCAGCTCCGCGTGAGACCGAGGGATTCTTCAACAGGTATGGGACAGTCCTCTACCGCAACGAGATCGTACTCAGATGAATCATAGGTATAAAAGAGGAATTCATGACTGTTCCTTGTTGTTGCGATAATTGCATAGGGCGGCCACTCATCCAACGTGACCATCGTGCCAACCGTCAATCCGGTGATCTCATCATTAAACCCGGTTCCAGGCATATCGTAGTACTCATTTTCAAGGGTGACCAGATCTGTAGAACAGAGACTATGAGGACTGAACGGCGAAACTTCGTAGAGGAGTGCAGGATTTTCGCATTCTAGAAAATCCATTCCTGCCCCAAGAGAAGACTGCGGAAAAGACGCCCAGGAATCGGAACCGTCCGAGTAGTAGATCTGATTCGACAAGCTGTTGATGTAATACATTTCATTCCAATAAGTATAGGCGAGCCCGAAACCTTCAACGCTATCGGGAAGGGCTATTTCGCCCTGATAGTTACACTGCATATCTGCAAGGTATATCTTGCCGTCTCCGTTGCTTCTGATAGCAAGGTAGTATGGATATGATACCCATGTAACATCCTGAATATCTGAGGCGTAATCGATCTCCCAGGTGTTCAGTACTTCAATGGGAATACCCTGCAGACCGGAATCCAGGAGTGAATAAGCCGGTTGCGAGATTAAAACAAGAATACTTAAAATCATATTCCCTCCCTTGAATGAGGTTGATTTCATTTAAGGAGCTGGATCAGTTTCGAGCATGTAATGTGTAAGGATAATTCTACCTTGCACATGACTACATTTTAAACTATGCCTTTCATTTGGAGTTGTCAAGGAAAGCAGGGAAAGTTGAAGAATGCCTTGATAGTCCCCACAGATTACTCAGGATGACTGGACGATGAACTATTCACAGCATGCCTCTGGAACATATCGACATTATCCATAATAATATCTGTGTAATAGGTCAGGATATTTTACTGAAATCAAAGAACTTGTGAGGCTGATATTGTCAAATTGTCCTGGAATGCTGGAGGCAACAAATCATTCAAAAGGGCGCATAGATGAAATCGGATGGAGGATTCATCACAACCGGGAACGATATCTGGCTCGACGTACCGGAAAGGGAGTGAGGTCATGAGATTTGCTCTTTTCGCGGTTGTCCTCGTGGCTGTACTGGGGAGTTCGACCCAGATTGTCTACATGGATCTCGATAAGGTCCTTCCAATGGCTGGGAGCGTACTAATCGCCCGAGTAGTCTCCCTTGAAACCGAAGAGTGTGACCGCTGGTGTTCTGCAAATTTCTCCCTGATCATCATGGAAATGATCCGCGGGAGCGCGGATACAGACGCTGAGATCAGCTGCTCCTACCACCTGAACCTGCCCCGGTCCTGCGACAGTGCCATGGGAACGGTAACTTGGGTGTCACCTCTTGAAACCGGTTCTGGATACGAATTCTTCGTCAGCGTAGGCGATACAGTCATAGTACTGCTGGACGCAGATTACGCCGAAGCAGCTGGTAATCATACATTGCTGAGAATAGAGCCGCTGGATATGATCGAGCAGCTCCTTGGAGAAATGGACAATACTGTCTTGGGCGGACTGAGGAATTGCCAGACAGATCAAGTGATCCAGCTGGGCTCTGTGTACACACATGATTTCATATACTCGGGTGAAAGATGGAGATCACAGGAGCTGATCGAGCTTCCGCCAGGCACGATGTTAATCTGGGACTGGACAAACGCTGATGAATGGCAGGATATCCTGTCGATGACATCGGATACTCTACTCATCACGTTCGAAGTAGTCGATTTCCATGATATCGAATACCGAAGCTTGTTGCCTGATATGCCCGAAAGATGGAAACGTATGTACGTCACCAGGATAATCGATGCATTAGCCCTCTGAAGACATGATACATTCAACCAGGCAGAGTCAACTTCGAGATCTTTCGGCATGAGGGTGTAGGGATAGCCTGCATTATGAATCACAACAACGAATTCGAATATTGTCTACTGTGGCCCGCCAGAGAAGACGCTGCCCCCGATCCGGGGGCTATTTCTTTATACCATAGTTGGATGCACGGTTCGAGTGCGCTTGGGACCGGACGCCACTTGCGGCACTTATTAAGACTATCTATCTGATTGACAATGTAGCCCAAATGCGCTACATTTAATGTGAAGGAGGTTACCATGAGTAAAACAGCAACTGTAAGAGCAAGGCTCAAGCCCGAACTGAAGGAAAAGGCGGAAGAGATATTGCATCGTCTTGGAGTGAATACCTCTCAGGCAATAACGATGTTTTACCGTCAAATAGAGATGAACAACGGATTACCTTTCAACATGGTTATTCCCAATGCAACGACCAAGGCAACCTTCAATGCAACAGATGCGAATGAGGAAATTGTTATCTGCGAAAATGCAGAGGATATGTTTGATAAGCTTGGGATCTGATGTATACCCCGGCTTTTACGAAACAATTCAAGAAGGATATCAAGAGGGCTGAGAAGCAAGGAAGGGATATTGAGCAATTCAAACTTATTGCCCGAACCCTTCTTTCTGAGGAAGCTCTTGATCCCATCTTCCGGGATCACAAACTTACAGGTAATTACAAGGATCGCAGAGAGTGCCATATTGCATCGGATTGGCTCCTGATATACAAGATTGATGGGAAAAGGATGATATTCGAGCGCATTGGCTCCCAATCAGAGTTATTCTCAAAATGAATCACAATAAGTAGTTCGAATATTGTCTACTGTGGCCCGCCAGAGTGTTACCGCAAGGCAGAACACCATGCGGTATTTGCGCTTATGCGGTTCGAGAATGAAGAACTTGATTTTGTTATATTGACACTAATCTATGTACGTACGATATTACGTACGTATGGAGGTGCGCAATGACTAGTATTACAGCAACCGAGGCAAGAAAAAGGCTTTACAAGCTGCTTGATGAGGTAGCTCAATCGCATGAGCCTGTTCAGATTGCAGGAAAACGAAATTCAGCAGTCCTGATAAGTGAAGATGACTGGCGTTCAATCCAGGAAACCCTCTACCTTACCAGTATTCCAGGCATGCGAGAATCAATACTTGCTGGTATGAAAACACCAGAGGATGAGTGCGAAACAGAGTTGAACTGGTGAATTGGCAGCTTATATTCACCAGACAAGCCAGAAAGGACGCAAAGAAACTTTCAAGTGCAGGTCTTAAGGAAAAGGCCGAAGAACTTCTTCGAATTCTCGAAGAGGATCCCTTCAGATCTCCCCCGCCATTTGAAAAGCTTGTTGGTGATTTGGCAGGCGCGTGTTCTCGAAGGATCAACATACAACATAGAATGGTTTATCAGGTTCTTGAGGAAAGAAAATCCGTTAAGGTAATTCGCATGTGGACACACTACGAATAAAGAAGATTCAATTCTGAATTAACGTAGTTCGAGTATTGTCTACTGTGGCCCGCCAGAGAGTTGCCGCAAGGCGATTTCAAACGGCACGCCGAGCGGTTTTTGCGTTTTGGGAGTTTGTGGAGGGAACAAGGGGGCCGGTAAACTATTATTGACTTATACACAACATTATCATATTCTATTTTTATGAATGCTTTTAGAATCAATAGATTCAGCCTCAATAGTAAATGCATCTCGTATTTAATCAAATTCGTCAATCGCTTCTCCGGTCTCTAATCTCGTAAACTTACTCATTCATTTTTCCGTATTATTCTGATTCTTAATAACGATAAGAGGTTATGATGAAAGTTATCGTATTAGGTGCTGGACTGGTCGGCGCGCCCATGTCAATCGATTTAAACAGAGAAGATAAATTCGAAGTGACAGTCGTAGATTACAGTGATATTGCTTTGAACAGTTTAAGAGTTAAATGTCCTGAATTGTCGATTATCCAGAAGGATTTGTCAAATCCGGAAGAGGTGACCGCTCTTGTGAGCGATTATGACCTTGTATTGAATGCTGTTCCTGGCTTTATGGGATTTGAAACAGCAAAAGCCATCATAAAAGCTGGGAAGAATTGTGCCTGCATTGCTTTCTATGAGGAAGATCCCTTTGAACTGGATCAGCTAGCCATAGAGAATAACGTAACCATGATCATGGACTGCGGAGTCTATCCCGGCATGGGCAGCGCATTAATTATGAATGTGGCACGAAAGCTTGATAAAGTTGAGAGTGTAATAACCTATGTGGGCGGACTACCGGAGATCAGAGAGTGGCCCAGCGAATACAAAGCAGTATTTTCACCCATCGATGTCATCGAGGAGTATACTCGCCCTGCCCGTTATATCGAAAACGGATTTGAGGTTGTGCGCCCCGCGTTATCCGATCCAGAGTATATTTTCTTTCCCCGAATCGGTACACTTGAAGCATTCAATACCGATGGATTGAGAACCTTGGCCACGACCATTGATGCTCCCAATCTGAAAGAAAAGACACTGCGGTATCCCGGCCACATTGAGAAGATGGCAATACTGCGTGAGCTGGGATTCTTTTCGAAAGAAGAGAGTATCGAGATCAAAGGCATGAAGACAAGTCCTCTTGAAATGACCGCACAGGTATTGTTTCCCAACTGGAAACTGAAGCAGGGAGAGAGTGATATTACAATTTTTCAGTCCATCATTGAGGGAACAAAAGATGGACAGAAAATGAGATACACAATTGACATGTATGATAAATACTGCCCGGATACTGATGTAATCTCAATGGCTCGAACTACAGGGTATACAGCCACTCTCGCAATTCGAATGATCGATAATGGGCTAT
>QNDS01000060.1 GCA_003644925.1 Candidatus Fermentibacterota bacterium | reverse complement strand
CCTGGAGATCGGTGGAGCGCTTGTCGGGCTCATTATGATAATTGTTGCCCGGTTTGTGACATGAAAGGATATAGATGATCTACTTGCGCAATGTTGTCAGCCTTGAGCTGGATAGAGACAAATGCACCGGGTGCGGACTCTGTCTGAAAGTATGCCCGCACAATGTACTGGCGCGCAATGGTGATTGTGTGCAGATCGTGAACCAGGATGCCTGCATTGAGTGTGGGGCCTGCGCCATGAACTGCGAGTCTGAAGCCATCCGCGTCCAGTCTGGAGTGGGTTGCGCAGGCGCTATACTCAGGGTCATGATTGGCCTCACTTCGACCCCCTGCTGCGGTCCATCGGACGAATCCTGCAGAACCAGTTGCTGCTGACAGTTCAGATCGATACCGGATTCGGAGATGTATCATCCATCAACTTCTCCCATCGAATCGCTGGATTAAGAGCAGTTTAGGTTTCTGGCTGGTCCTTCAGTTTTTTACTGAATACTGCCAGGAGAATCAAAGAGGCAATAGAACCTCCTGCAAGAATGCTCTGTATCTCTATGTACGCTCCCGTACCTTTCAATGTCAGCGAACAGCCGATTATTACTAATCCCCAGATGACAGCGTTTATGATTATCACAACACCAAGTTTCTTTACAGTTTTCTCCTTCGTGGAGTTAGATTCAGCAGTGTCATCTGCATTCTGATCGTCCGGATTGATCACTCCGTTTTGCATGTCTAGTCCTTTATCTTTAAGCGATATTTTTCAATGAGACTCGTCGAGATCACAGCGCCCCCTGCGAGAATTAACCATATCTTCTCATAGGCTCCGGTACCTCTGAGAACAAGCGCACATCCTAAAATAACCAGTCCCCAGATGATGCTGTTGATAGTTATTACTTTATTGGGTTTCTTCATAGTATTCTCCTTCGTGAAGATAGATTCAATACTAACACTTCTTTCGTATTGGTAGCATACGCTACTAATACAAAATTGTCAATTCAGTTCCTATCTGAAGTATGAAACTCATGCATCTTTCATGCGTGATATCAGGATGTGTCATCCTCGCGAGGTGATTGGGGAGCAGATCTATAGCGCTGGCGAAGCGTCTCCAGGCCGGATGGCTTGAATGTCAGCAGTGA
Source organism: Candidatus Fermentibacterota bacterium (assembly GCA_003644925.1). Classification (GTDB taxonomy): domain Bacteria; phylum Fermentibacterota; class Fermentibacteria; order Fermentibacterales; family JCC-6; genus Aegiribacteria. The sequence goes on along the minus strand of QNDS01000060.1, from coordinate 11,959 downwards.
GATCTGATTCAACTCCTCCTCGAATGAAGCGTACAGGGCTGGATGTCCCGATTTGATTGCCGTGAACAGGATTTCAGCTGCGACATTGTTATGATGGATGCAGGATTGAAAAGTGCTGCTGCTCCACACTGCCTCATGCACACTCGTCATATCCCGAGAGAGTAATCCCAGCAGGTATTCTTCGCTGTCGATGATGATGCTGATCTGCTGACCGGGCCAGATATCCAGCGCTTGTTCGTGCTCGGTCAGCTGGTAGGTCTTCACTCCGCGAATCTGTTCATCATCATATACCTTGCATGCTACAAGTACGCCCCTGGCTGCACTATCACTGAGGGAATCCGCCAGCAGTCCGAAAGGACCCGGGAACAGATCACACAGGACGATGCCTCGAGCTCGCTCCAGCATGGCCCTGCTCCGCTGAATAACCTGATCCACGGTCTTGAGATGATAGATTCCGTCATCCGGTGATTGTCGGGAGAGGGCCTCGAGTGCACGGCTGGCCTCCCGTCTATGTTGCATGAAGCGCTTTTCGAGATTGTTAAACAGTTCTGCGGGGGGTACCGCCCGACACAGCTTCTTATCTCCCACCTCCACGATGATCGCTCCCTTGTCCTCGAGAGTGACGATAGCTTTATAGGTATTGGGAGGTTGTTTGCCGATCGCGTGACTTATCCTGTAACCGGTCGCAGGGGAGTTTTCGACGAGATAACCGTAGATGAGTGCCTCGATCTCAGTGAAACCAAGAGCCTGCAGGGGTCGTGTGTAATCGTTGTCTATCATGTTGGTAGTTTAAGCTACAAGTACTCTGTCGTCAAACCCATTATTTCATTACCGTCAAGATGCCTTTGGAATGCTTCTAACTCCATCGGTCAAGAATCTCGATCGACTCGGTGCACCAATCGTTCATCGCCTGCTTGAAACGGAGAAGGTAGAGTGCTGCTATGGCTCTGACCTCGTCCGTGAGACCCTCCCCATTTTCCTTCATTGATTCTATCAGCTCCCGGCACTCGTCTATTTCAGCGATATTCAATTCTCTGTAATGCTCGATGTTGGATATCATATTCTCAACGCCCGATATCTCCCCGAACCTGAGTTTCATGAGCAACTCTACCCTGAAACGGGTAAGAGCGGGTGGTGTAGTCAGCCATCTGCGCAGCTCTGCATGCCCATCTTCAGTTATTTCATAATAGATCCGGCGCTTCTTCCTGATATCCGCATCGATTTGCCGAACAAGACCTTGTGCTTTAAGCTTTTTAAGGATCGGGTAGATATTCCCGAAAGATTCCCTCCAGTAGAATAATTCTTGTCCGGAGAGGAATTTTTTTATTTCGTATCCCGACTTTGCTCCCTCGCTTAGTATTGCCAGTATCCCATAAGTAGATTGGGAGAAGGGGTGATCGCTAGCGTTAGTCACGTTAACCTCCGCGTTGGATGGGGAATTTGTCAATAATACAGTATACAGCTACGGTGAATGTGCAACAAGGTTCGGCTGCACCAGCATGCATAAGGATTGGATCAGTCCAGTTTGAGTATTTGTCGGGCTGATATCTCGTCAGATGACATGACAACTACTATGTAAACGCCCGAAGGAACTGTATTTCCGTTTTCATCTCTACCCGTCCAGGTCAATTCTCCGAATTCTCCTGCATCCGGAAAAGTGCGGATCAGCCTGCCATCGAGACCAAAAATATTCAGTTTACGGACTGTTTCACAAGATGGTATTTGATATTCAAGAGTGATTTCGTTTCTGAATGGATTCGGCTGAGTGGTCAGGCTGATCTCACTTGTCATGGCTCCGCCACTTGGTGTGGATTGCGGAAGCAAGGGTATCAGATCAACGGTGTTCCCGTTAAAATTAGGTACGGCAAGAATGTTATCGATGGTGTTGACGAATATATCTGCTGGGTTGCTGTGCCCTTCCGATATGATATCCGGAGGGTTAGTAAACTCTGAATCGTACCTGTACACTTTGTCAGTTGACCAGGAGGAAAAGTAGGTGAAACCATCGTTATCAACGGAGAGACCATCGATTGCATTGAATCCCGTTTCAACTACCAGAGAGAGAGAGGTATCCGCGAGGTCCAATGCGAGTAACGGCCTGCTCGCAAGTCCTCCATTCAGTACAAGCAGTCTATTGCCGATTTCATCGAAAAGGATCCCGTTAGGATATCCCAGCCCTGAGTCAATCAGTATACTGTAGGTCATGTCACTGAGCCTGACACAGTATATCCGGTTCGCATCGCAGTCGGTGACATACAGGTGCTCCGAACCATCCGATGTGATGTCATTGAGTAACACCTTCTCCGGAATATCCATAGTGACTATCCTGGTTCCGGTTGCCAGATCAAAACTGACGATCCCCGTGATAGATCCTTCCGTAGAAGCTGCGTATATAACATCTCCAACTATGTGCAGACCTGCCGCCTGATCCATCTCAGTATTGAAGGGTGTCTGATTTCCGAGGGAATCTATGGCAATGATGTTTCCATCCCCCCAGTTCGAGACCAGATACCTGCATCGAGGTGGATCGTAGACAACACTCTCGGGGTTGTTCAGAAGATTCTGAATCGGTGTGCGTTGTGCCAGCGCAGTTAAAGGCAGTACCGGCATAACGCATAGAACAGTTATCATTCCGCCTCTTAAATTCATCGCTAGCTCCTCTCATAGTTCTGAATTCTCATTTCTTCTTACTGCTCGATGCAGTGAAAAAACAGTTACGTAAATTACACCTTATTGAATTATATAACTAAAAGATATATCGTCAAGCTATATTTAGGAAAATAAGAATTTGAGGGAGATTCTACGGCTACTCTGGGAATGAAACTTCCGATAGGAGTTTCATGGCAGGTTCGAGCTCTTCATCGGAAAGGCATCCGAAGCTGATTCGAAGGTGCCCTTCTCCGGAGCAGCCGAAGGCGGACCCCGGGATAGTACCGATACCGTATTCATCAAGCAGGTACATCGCTGCGTTCTGAGCTATCATGCTGCTCTCGTATGCCGCAAGTGTGAAGAAGGCGCCTCCGGCTTCCCGCCAGGAGATGTGATCGTTGCCTCTTAGCGCTTCCCTGCAGAGTTCCAGTCGTCTTAGAACTCCCGCTGACATCGCTTTGATCCACTCCTCTTCGTTCAGGATTTCGGAAAGAAGATACTGGGATGGCGTAGGCGGGCAGATCACAACGGAATCCTGAACCTTTATCGCCTGTTCCAGCAGATCCTCTGAACCGAACAGGTAACCCAGCCTCCATCCGGGAATACCCAGACTTTTTGAGAAACTGCCCAGGGTAAGAACATGTTTCTGGTGCTTTTCTTTCCATGGATGCCATGTATCGCCGGTAAATACGAATCTCTCGTAGGTTTCATCAATGATAAGAAAAGTGCCGCTTTCCGCGGTCATTTCAACGAGCTGTTTCATCTCCGCGTCCGATATCACTTTTCCCGTGGGGTTTCCCGGATTGACGATAACCAGAACCCTTACTTCCCTTAGCACCCTGCTTATCTCATCCAGGGGTACTGTCCAGCCTCCGTTGTCTTCGATCATTGGTATTGAACGTAAACCGAGATCGCTGAATTTAATAGCGAACACATGATCGAAATAATAGGGTTCTATAACCGCTACATTATCCCCCGGGCCGGTAGTTGCGAGCAGCGCGCTCAGGAAAGCCTGGCTTGCTCCGCATGTCAGATGTATCTCGCGGGAGGGATCGAGATCAACTTTCCTTCTTCTACTGAAGTCCTCCGTCACAGCCTTTCTTGCCCATGGAAAACCGGGATCAGGGCCGTACCTGTGGACTTGGGGTTCCATCAATTTCACGGTAAAGCTGTTCAGAACATCCGAAGGAGGTGAATACCATGGAGAGGCCTGAGCCATGCTGTAAATACTTCTGCCGGAGGATTTCAGTTCAGATATACGGCCCATGATCTCTGCGATTGGAGGCATTCTAATCGCCATCATTCGCGAAGACGGGTTAAAGCTGTTCATGCCTGCCCCTTTCCTTTGCTATATTGCAGCCATGATGCAACTATAATAAGTAACCCGCTCAAAAAACCGCTGGAGTCCATTTGAGAATTCTTTTAACCATTAACTGCAAGGGCGTTGATGCTTCAGCGGCAGGCGGCATCGCCCTCGCTCGAATAATGGCCGAAACAGGACATTCTGTTATCGTCCAGGCCGCTCCCGATGGTCCTGTTACCAGAGCTGCGACTGCACAGGGTCTGGAATGCGCCGGTCTGAACCTTCAGAAATCAGCCTTTGCAACCGGTCTTTCATTATTCAGAAAGCTCATCAGGACTTTTATGCCGGATGTGATCATAACAACCCGCGCTGACGGTCAGACTGCTTGCGCCATTGTTGCCGGTGGCATTCTGACAATCAGGATAAGGTGTGATATCCGGAAACCCCGTTCGGGGAGAATCTGGAAACTGGTGGACAGAAGAACTGACCTGGTTGTATTTCCCTCTCCTTTCATGATAGAGAGAAATTACAGCGGCTCGAGAGATGGGCTGGTTGCAGTTCTGCCCCATCCTGTTGATACTGAGTTCTACACTTCCACAGAGAAGAGAGAGCCGCTGGAACCTCTTCTTGTTTCAATCGGCAGGCTCAGCCCCATGAAAGGGCACAGAACATTGATAAAAGCTCTTCAACTCCTGCCGGAGGCTGTTAAAGCTGTAGTCGCCGGTGCTCCAAGCCAGCAGTCTGTTTCTGAACTTGAATTATTTGCAAAAGATCTCGGAGTAGGGAACAGGATCACATTTGCGGGTAAGGTTGCGGATGTAAGGGAGCTGATCTCAAGGGGAACGATTGGGGTTGTTACTAGCCTTGGAAGTGAAGTTGTTTCCAGAGCTGGAATGGAGATGATGAGTTCAGGGCTCCCTCTTCTTGCAGCGGCAACAAACGGACTGCTGGACCTTGTTTGCGATGGAAGAACAGGTCTTTTTCACTCTCCGGGAAACTATCGCCAGCTTGCCTCACAGGCGGCATTTATGCTCAGAAACCCTTCCATGACACTGAGAATGGGCAGGAGAGCCAGAAAAACGTGTATTGACAGATTCAGCTACCCTGTAATAGCGGAGAAATGGAACCACACCCTTACGGCATTAACCGAAGGGAACAAGAACCCTTCTCTGCGGTATCATCAGTGAATAAAACAGAAAGCAGGTAGATATGACAGCAGTTCTTATTGTGATGAGTTTATTGTTAACGGATTCACTTGAAACAGCCTCTTCTTTCGAGGAATGCCTGCCAAGATATGTCGAGAACAACGCTTTCGGAGCGGGAGAGAGGCTTGAGTTCAGTGTTGAATACGGTATTATCAAAGCTGGAACAGCGGTCCTTGCTGTTACCGGACCTGAGCAGTTCGAGGGTCTGATGGCTTACCGGATATCAGCAACTGCCAGATCCAACCCCGCGTTCAGTACGTTTTTTGAGGTGAACGACGTCAATGAAGCTCTACTGGATATAGTCCAGTTTCACACTCTGAAATTCTCTAAAGATCTGCATGAAGGTGACTTTGAGTACCAGGAGGAAGTGTTTTTTGATCAGGACGCAGGGTTGGTGTTCTATCCCGATGAGACCGATTCTTCACTTATGCAGATGGATATTCCGCCCCATGCTCTGGACGTTCTGAGCTGTCTGTATTTCGCAAGGACGCTTCCCCTCGAGGTCGGAAATACATACTATATTGACAGTCATGTAGATAACGAGAATTATCCCCTCGAGATAATCGTCCATGAGAGGGATCATATAAGGGTACCAGCAGGAGAATTCGACTGTATACTGGTTCAGCCTGCTCTGCAGTCCCAGGGTCTTTTTGATCAGCAGGGAGAGATCTGGGTCTGGATGACTGACGATGAGAGACATATGCCGGTTCTTATGCGCAGCGCCATCGTTATTGGTGAGATTGTATGCGTACTGGAAGATTATACGCTTGGTACACCGATCGAAGTTGAGAATCCCGGATTCGATGTATACGTCGCGGAACCTCAGTGATACCCGGCGGAGAACTCTCGCATCTGGTTGACTCCGCAGCAGGAAAGCTTGAGAAATCAGGAATCAGCGCTACGGATAGAAGAATACTCTCAAACGGTATTCGGATGACCTTCACAATGAACGGTAGAAACTGCGGTATCAACTTCTACTACTCTGCGAAAAAGGGATTCTCTGTGGTTTCATCAGGTGGTGATACTGCTCTATCGAAGAGAATAAAAGAAATCCTTCTACCGGATTCTCCCGTAATCCCGGGCGGTACCTGGACAGGTTCCGACGAGGCGGGGAAGGGAGATTACATGGGTCCGCTGACCGTGGCGGCAGTTTATGTTGACCAGAATAGGGCAGAGCAATACCGCAGAATTGGTATAACCGATTCCAAACAGCTCAGCAATGATTCTGTAAGGAAGTATGCACAGCGGATCAGAACTTCCTCCAGCGGATATTACTCCATTGTATCCGTATCACCGCTGGATTACAACAGAAGGTTCGATGAGCTTTCCAGAAAGGGGAAGAACAGCCTTGATCTGCTGGCCGAGTGCCATGCAGAAGCCATTCGCGATCTCCTGGGCAGAACATCAATGCCGGGCAGGGTCATCATAGACAAATTCTGCACTGAGAAACGGATTGCATACCTTCTTCCCGAGGGAGACTACCTGCTTGATCTCCATATCAGAGCTGAATCAGACCCGGCTGTGGCGGCAGCATCCATCCTCGCGCGGGATGCATACCTTGATGGATTGGATCAGATTTCGCGGAAATTTGGAATTACAGCTCTCTCAGGCTCCGGGGAGAAGACCGATATGGCTTCCAGAGAGTTCGTAAGTAAGTTCGGAGCGGATATCCTGGACGATATTGCTAAGGTTCATTTCAAAAACACATTGAAGGTGTTGTCACTGTTCAGTTAATATTCCATAATTCAAAGGCAGCTTACTCCGATGTCAGTTCTTGACATGTATATTGCATTCTCTTATGTATCGCGCTTGTACAGGGAGATATCCTTCTCAATTATGGTTTAGATATCAGAGAATAGAAACCCCGAAAGGAGCAAATATGAAGTATTTGTTAACTGGAATCATCACCGCTTTCATTCTTGTGCTTGCCGCTGGCTGCGGAGAGCCTGCTGAAGAAACAACTGATGCTGCTGAAGAGGCCATAGAAGCTGCTAACGAGGCTGCTGAAGAGGCAATAGAAGCTGCTGAAGAGGCTACTGAAGAAGCCCTTGAGCAGGCTGAAGAAGCACTTGAAGAGCTTGAAGAAGTTCTTGAAGAGACAGTTGAAGTTCCAGAGGAAATCCTTGAAGAGCTTGAAGAAGTCATTGAAGAGACCGAAGAAGTAATAGAAGAAGTTGTTGAAGAGACTGAAGAAGCTCTTGAGGAAGCCGGAGACCTGGTTGAAGAAGCAGGAGAAATTCTGGAAGACGTACCAGCAGAAATAGTACCTGAGTAAATTCTAATAGCTGTGATTATCAGGGCGGCGCTTTTGCGCCGCCTTTTTCTTTTCTCAGAAAATCCGTTATTCCGCAGACCCCGCCGCAAAGCAATTGAATCGAACCATCCCTGAACCAGTGTTCCGGGAGAAGCCCGAGATAGGGATACTTTGTGAATCTTTTTCCGATAAGCACCAGAGCTTTTCGTTCTATACTGTTTCTGATAAGTCTTCCTGCAGCCTGGATCACCCGGACCATCCCGGGAATTGCCCAGGTATGAATGAAAGGATCCAGTTCGCGTAACCGGTAGCTATCCGAAAGAAGTTTCATGCGGAGGTTCATGCCAGGGAGTGATGGCCCGACTATTATTGCTCCGAGAAGATTCTCCGAACGGAGGTCTATACCTTCGGAAAATACTCCTCCGGAGACGGTTAGAACAAGCTGATTCTCCGATTCAATGCGTTCGATGAATCCGGCTCTCTCTTCGCGGCTCATCCCTGGAGTCTGAATGAGAAGCGGAACTGAACTGTCTTTAAGGTGATCAGCGATGAGTTCAAGGTATACGTAAGAGGGAAAGAACACAAGCCAGGTGCCTGTCATTGCAGAGTATATCTCGCATATTTTACGCGCAAGAAGGGCGGCGGACTCCATTCTGCTTCTGTATCTGGTATCTATCACTGGAGATATCCATACTCCAAGATTCTCTTTCGGGAAAGGCCATGCGATCTTTCTTGAAACAGTCCTCCCTTCATCCGGGAACCCCAGAAGGTATTCGAAATGGTCGAAAGGTGTCAGTGTTGCTGAAAAGGCTATCGAGTTGTGACAGCTTTCAAGCCTTTCCCTCAGGAACAGAGAAGGGTCGGTACAGAACCACTGCAGTATACGATCGCCATTTTCCAGGCGATAGAGGAGATGATATCTGCTGTCAGAAACCCCGGAGATCTTTGAGAAATCAATTATCGCTTTGAACAACTCTCTCAATGGTTCGGGAGGATCGCGCAATTCGGTTATCTCTTTGAACCAGCTGTCTGTCTGGAGAGGAATATCAGTATCGGATGGGAGTTCGATCTCATCTTCTCCCGAATTCTCAAGAAGGATCGTCCATTCTCCGAATCTTTCCATCCAGGGGTGGAGAAGCTTCTCTCTCTTACCTGTGCAGCTGCCGTCTTCCAGAAGCTCCTCTATCCAGGAGAGTCTGATCTCCGGAGAATAGTAATCGATAGCCCTTGAAGGAAGGTTCGCTGCCTCATCTATAAGAAGGGCGCACATCTCCGCGGTGTTTTGCTCAAGGAAGAATCGTTTCAGAAATACGTGGGGATCGAATACATAGTTGTAGTCACATATTACAATATCGCACTGAGTAGCCAGGCACAGCCCCAATTCGAATGCGCATACTCCGGCACGCTCCGCTATTGTCATAAGGATATCCGGACCGATTATCTGATGATCGAGAAGTTCCTTCATAATCCCTGATTCATGTATTTTATCTCGGAAATCCACGGCGTAGGGGCAATCGTCAGGGAGGCAGCGGGGCCTGTTCCTGTGGCATACTTCCGACCTGGCTGTTATTACAATCCCTCTGAGCGGTACTCCTTTTTTGATAATTATCCTGAGTGTTTCAAGTACGATTGACTTGTGTGTATTCTTGGCAGTCAGGAAGAACAGTGTGAGCCTTCGGGGCAGGGTTATCCGGATCGCACCAGTGAGAACCGCAGCTGTTTTCCCCGTACCAGTGGGTGCCGCAAGCATGAGATATCCTTTGTTTTCAATGCAGTTTTCAACATCGCTCAGTATTTGCTGCTGTCCCGGTCTTGGTGAATCGTACGGAAAATGGAATCCGCCCAGAGCGGAAAGCTGAATGCTCTTCCTTGCATCTTCAGCTATGAGGAATTCCGCTGTATCCCTGATATGACGCAGCCATGATCCTTCCAGTTCCTCATCTGACAGATCCAGCGGGAAGTAGTGAGCCTCCGGTTCGGAGGTGTTGTCCATTGAAAGGAAGACCAGGCTTGCGCTGATGGAATCAGGAGTGAGCCCCCGCGCAGAAGAGAGAGCCTTCGCGTAGAAGTATAACTGAAGGGAATTGTTCCTCCTGCTTTGAACCGGATCGGTGAAATCAGGTTTTCCATCAAGTGTTTTGATCTCCAGAACTTCCGCTGAACCGTCCGATTCACGTATCAGATCAAGCCTCCCCCTGATTAAGAACCTGATACCCATGACATCGAGATCAAGACTGACTGAAACTTCCTTCTCCCAGCCATTTCTGACCATGCTGCGCGCAAATGCAGAGTGAACCCTCTGTCTTGCGTGGATGCTGAGGGGGTTATCGGAGGGCACAAGGGATTCCGGCAACCATCCGAAATTCAGAAGGTCTCCGATTCCTGTTCTGAACGTTTTTGTTTCGGGATCGTATCCGGTAATCATACGTTTACTATAAACATAATCAAAGGTTCTGTCACCACGAAAAACCCGCTCCGCCGGAAGCGGAGCGGGAATCACATCTCTTTTTTTAAAAGATCAGTTAATAAGCACTACCTTATGAATTCCTCCGGTTCCATCACTTGTGGAATACTTCACCATATATATCCCCGCAGGCGCCTGCGAGCCGCCGCATGTACCGTTCCAGATGAAGTCGTGCGAACCCTCTGTCAGTTCGCCCGAATGGAGGGTTTCCACAGCTCTGCCTGTAAGGTCATAAATTGTCAGCTCGAAGTTACCTGTCCCTGAGACGGTCACAGGGAAGATCATCGATCGGCCAGGATTTGGGAATGGTGTCCCGGCGCTGAACAGTGCGGCACCGGATCCTTCCGCTATTCCAACGGGGTAAATGATTCCATCTTCAGGAAGAGTGTTGTGGGCAGTAACCATCCAATGTATCTGATTAATGGTCCCAATGGGATCGAATACCAGCGTTACAGCTCCGGTTTCATCGGTAAGGCCCGTGGCGTAGAGACTCTCAGCATCACTGCGAAGGCAGACAAGGGCTCCAGACACCGGACCCTTATCAGTTGTGGAAACCTGGAAGAGAGCTTCACTTGAGCCGGCGGGAAGCGAAGCAGGAGGTATGACATTCAGTTCCACCGGGACTTCAGTTCTCATGTCCATGGTTGGGTCGCCGAAGACCATGAAAAGATCCCATTCATCCTCGGCGTATGCCTCCCAGCCACTGCTTGTGTAAGGGTTGAAGGGGGCGGCAGCCTGCATCTCAAGTTTGCCTGCAGTCATCATCTGCCCGGCGAGGTATCCTCCCGAAGGATTGGTGTAACTGAAAGGAGGCGAGACGAAATCATCGTTGAAGCTCATGTAGCATCCGTAAACCATGTAATCATTGAAATAACTGTAGGATGAAGCGCATGCAGCCACAACGGCGGTTGCCCCGCCTTCCATTCTTGCAAGAACCTCGGCAAAGCAGAGGTTCTGGTGGAACTGTCCGGTAAGGCAGTTGAAGCTGAATACAACGGGAGCTTCCATACCGTTGGTGAGGCTTGCGAAATTTGAAATGTTGAACGAGGGATTGCTCCAGCCAGTTACACCTCCATGGTCTCTGTGCTGAATAATGAAGATTCCGTCGTTAATGGAATCAATAATATCCGATGTGGTTCCGTCAAATGTTATCTCTGCAGGAACCATTTCTCCATTTGAGGGAAGACCGGAGTTGTAGTAAAATGGGGGGGAAGCCGATGAGTTTTTAACATAAACCCTTGTCGCGACTTTGCCGTATAGATCCTCATAGGTGTCATGTACGGTTTCGCAGGTGTAGAGGAACCATCTGTTGGAGGTTTGTCCGGAGAGTTCCAGCTCACCGGCGCAAAGGACAGTGTTCCAGAAATCATAGTCCATTATCGGGTCGAACTGCCATTTCAGCTGTTTGTCCTCAATGTTGGGATAGAAATCTGTGGGCGTGGCGAATCTTCCGTGATAGATGTCAGCCATGTAATCGCTTCCATCCACACAAACGTACCTGTTATCACTCCAGATACCGGTGGGCGCATTGTATGCGGTCAGTTCCGGACCGTCTCCCACCATGAGAACAAAAGAAGGGGGGATTATCCAGTTATCGTAGGCGTCCTGAATGTAAGCCTGTATTTCAGTGTATGTCCAGGTTCCCGCGGCAACTACTGCAGGAAGGTAACCCTGCTCCCATTTGGCGGTTACGAAAGCATCCATCATCGAGTCTACGAAATCGTCTCCTGCGATGATCAGAAGATCAGCGGCATCGATATCCCTGGCTTCTCTGATGGTTCGCGCATATACAGGTCCTGATGTGTTTGTATACGATGTTCTCTGAGGTTCTCCCAGAATATCTGCATTCACAAGAACCTGATTGTAGGTTGGCTCGAAGTATCTGGAGTACAGTCTTTCGTCAACACTGACTGTGCCTCCGAATTCTATATTTAATCTGATATAACAGCATACTGAAAGCTCATTGGTTGAGGCGTCCCAGATAATGGGATTGACCGCGAAACGTCCTACAGTGACTCCCCTGAGGATGCCGTCGACCTTGCAGTGGGCCGTCTCATCCGGATAGGCTCCAGCCTGATAGGCGG